>NZ_AKJI01000005.1:0-22528 GCF_000282415.1 Pseudomonas sp. GM60 | reverse complement strand
CGCAGTCGGTGGATCGGTTTCGGCTGTGATATCCATTCAACATTGATGTTGCCAGACCGGACCCCATCGCGAGCAGGCTCGCTCCCACATTGATTGCGTCAACGCGAAGATCAACTGTGGGAGCGAGCCTGCTCGCGATGGCAATCGCTCAAACGAGGCAGAATCAAAGCACTAAAGGTATTTATCGGTGACGGCACCCTCGGAGGCGCTGGACACCGTCTTCGCATACTTCGCCAACACCCCGCGTTTGTACCGGGATTCCGGCCGCACCCAGCGGGTTTTGCGCTCGGCCAGTTCGGCATCGGAAACGTCGACCGTGATCTGCCGGGTTTCGGCATCGATGGTGATTTTGTCGCCGTCTTCGATCAACGCAATCGGCCCACCGTCAAAGGCTTCCGGCGTAATATGCCCCACCACAAAACCGTGTGAACCCCCGGAAAAGCGGCCATCGGTAATCAGCGCAACATCCTTGCCCAACCCCTTGCCCATGACCGCCGACGTCGGCGAGAGCATTTCGCGCATGCCCGGACCGCCCTTGGGCCCTTCGTAGCGAATCACGATCACGTCACCCGCTTTCACTTCGCCGTTGAGAATCCCGGCCAGCGCACCTTCTTCGCCGTGATAAACCCGCGCCGTACCTTCAAAGCGCAAACCTTCCTTGCCCGTGATCTTGGCCACCGCGCCAGTGGGCGAAAGGTTGCCGCGCAGCACCACCAGGTGCGAGTCCTTTTTCACCGGCTGGTCGAAGGGCAGAATCACGTCCTGGCCTTCCGGATAATCCGCCACGTTTTCGAGGTTTTCCGCGAGGGTTTTGCCGGTCACCGTCATCGCATCGCCATGCAGCATGCCGGCCGCGAGCATGCGCTTCATCAGCGGTTGAATGCCGCCGATGGCGACCAGTTCGCTCATCATGTATTTGCCGCTGGGGCGCAGGTCGGCCACCACTGGCGAGACCTTGCCCAACTCGACGAAATCATCCAGCGTCAACTCGACATCCACCGCGTGCGCCATGGCCAACAGATGCAGCACCGCGTTGGTCGAACCGGCGAGGGCGATGACCACGCGGATCGCATTTTCAAAGGCTTTGCGGGTCATGATGTCCCGCGGTTTGAGGTCCAGCTTCAACAACTCCATGACCTGCTGGCCGGCGCGGAAACTGTCCGAGGCCTTGTCGCTGCCGACAGCGTCCTGAGAGCTGGAACCGGGCAGGCTCATGCCAAGCGCTTCAATGGCTGATGCCATGGTGTTGGCGGTGTACATTCCGCCGCAGGAACCGGGGCCGGGAATTGCCACTTCCTCGATCTGCTTGACCTGGATTTCGTTGATGTCGCCACGGGCATTCTGGCCCACGGCTTCGAACACGGAAATGATGTCGGTGTGGCCGGCACCGGGCCGAATCGTCCCGCCATAGACGAAGATGGAAGGGCGGTTCAGCCGCGCCATGCCGATCAGACAGCCCGGCATGTTCTTGTCACAACCGCCCACGGTCACCAGGCCGTCGAAGCCTTCGCAACCGGCCACGACCTCGATGGAATCGGCAATCACCTCGCGTGACACCAGCGAATACTTCATGCCTTCCGTGCCGTTGGCGATGCCGTCGGAAATGGTGATGGTGTTGAAAATGACGCCCTTGGCCCCGGCGGCATTCGCGCCTTTCTCGGCCTCGACCGCCAGTTTGTCGATGTGCATGTTGCACGGCGTAACCATCGCCCAGGTCGAGGCGATGCCGATCTGCGGTTTCTTGAAGTCCTCGTCGGTGAAACCCACGGCCCGCAGCATCGAACGACCGGGCGCACGCTCCACGCCATCGACCACTTGAGAGGAATATTTGCGCAGATCGTTTTTATCGCTCATGACTGCTCCTCACCGGTTCATCGAAAAAACAGGTTGAGTATAGTGGCCCCGGCGCGCGTGTTCGGACTATCAGGTCGGGAACAGACGCGCGGGTTTGCTCCGGCGTGATATTCTTCACCTCAACTTGGTTTGACCTATTCAGTTTGCGTGTCCTCGAGACGCGCCAACAGAATCACTGTCGCTCAAGTAGCTGAAGCCAATAAAGATAAAAAGTCAGTTCAGTAGGGACATATAAACTGAGGTCGATGGATCACGTCGGCCTTGTGTGCCCACCCTCCGGATCTCATGTGCGAGCCCCCACGACATTTGCCTGAATGCCGTGTGAAACAAGGGTTTCGTCGTGAGGATGGAAGGGCGGATGACGTTTTATCAAAGGTGCTACAAGATGTTTAAGAAAATGAACACGGCCCTGCTGGGGCTGGCTTTGTCGATGGGGATCACGTCCGTCCACGCGGAAGAGGCAAAGAAAGTCGATGTGCTGCTGATCGGCGGCGGCATCATGAGCGCGACCCTCGGTGTATGGCTCAATGAGCTGGAACCTGGCACCTCGATGGAAATGATCGAGCGCCTCGACGGCGTCGCCCTGGAAAGCTCCAACGGCTGGAACAACGCCGGTACCGGTCACTCCGCCCTGGCCGAGTTGAACTACACCCCGGAAGACGACAAGGGCAATGTCTCGATCCCGAAAGCCGTTGAAATCAACGAAGCGTTCCAGATCTCCCGTCAGTTCTGGGCCTGGCAGGTTCAGCAAGGCGTGCTGAAAAACCCGCGTTCGTTCATCAACTCCACACCGCACATGAGCTTTGTGTGGGGCGATGACAACATCAAGTTCCTGAAAAAGCGCTACGAAGCCCTGCAAGCGAGCCCGCTGTTCGCCGGCATGCAGTACTCGGAAGACCCGGCGCAGATCGCCAAGTGGGTTCCGCTGATGATGGAAGGGCGCGACCCGAACCAGAAAATCGCGGCCACCTGGTCCCCGATCGGCACCGACGTGAACTTCGGCGAGATCACCCGCCAGTTCGTTGCGCACCTGCAAACCACCCCGAAATTCGACTTGAAACTGTCTAGCGAAGTGCAAGACATCACCAAGAACGAAGACGGCAGTTGGCGCGTCAGCTACAAAAACCTGAAAGACGGCAGCAAGTCCGAAACCGACGCCAAGTTCGTGTTCATCGGCGCGGGCGGCGGTGCCCTGCACCTGCTGCAGAAGTCCGGCATTCCTGAAGCCAAGGAATACGCAGGCTTCCCGGTCGGCGGTTCGTTCCTCGTCACCGAAAACCCGACCATCGCCGAGCAACACCTGGCCAAGGCCTACGGCAAAGCTTCCGTTGGCGCACCGCCGATGTCGGTTCCGCACCTGGACACCCGTGTCCTGGACGGCAAGCGCGTGATCCTGTTTGGCCCATTCGCGACCTTCAGCACCAAGTTCCTCAAAGAAGGCTCGTACCTGGACCTGCTGACCACCACCACCACGCACAACGTGTGGCCAATGACCAAGGTCGGCATCAAGGAATACCCGCTGGTCGAGTACCTTGCCGGTCAACTGATGCTGTCTGACGAAGACCGCCTCAACGCCCTGAAAGAATACTTCCCGAACGCCAAGGCTGAAGACTGGCGCCTGTGGCAAGCCGGCCAGCGCGTGCAAATCATCAAGCGTGATGAAGCCGCCGGTGGCGTGCTGAAACTGGGCACCGAAATCGTTGCTTCCGCTGACGGCACCATCGCCGGCCTGCTGGGCGCATCGCCAGGTGCTTCGACCGCTGCGCCGATCATGCTGACCGTGCTGCAGAAAGTGTTCAAGGACAAGGTCGCTTCGCCAGCCTGGCAGGAAAAACTGCACCAGATCGTGCCAAGCTACGGCACTCAGCTGAATGGCAGTCCTGAGAAGGTTGCACAAGAGTGGGCTTACACCGCCAAGGTCCTGCAACTGACCCCGCCACCGGCGATCGGTCAAGTAGCGGCTCCGGCGGCTGCCCCGGCTGAAGCGCCAAAAGCGCCGAAGGCAAACGCTGCAACTGATATGGCTCTGTAACCAGACGCCCAGTCAAAAAGCCCACTGCACCGGTGACGGTCAGTGGGCTTTTTTGTGCCTGGAATACGGGGCTGGCGGGTATGCGAAATGCGCGAGCTTGATGAGCTTTTGTGGTGCGTGGATTCAGTCTTCGCCGTACATCAGCTCCAAGCTTTCAATCCATTCGTCCGTGGCCTTGAACCTTACAAAGTACTCCTGTTTTTCTGTGTCACTCAATTGAGTGAAAAAAGGTACGAAGTAGTTGTCGTTGTAGTAGCCCTGGGCGCCTTGCATATTGCCTCCCCACCAGAGAGGGTTGTACCCGTCGAACGCAACCCAAGGGGGCGGAACAGCAAGTTTTTCATTCTGAATGATGCCCAGGAATTCGATGCTGTTGGTGACCATTCGGACCGTTGTGGAGTTAAATTCTCCGTCGGATTTTAAGTAGATCAGATGCTCATTTTTCTGGATGCCTGAATAGCGCCTTACCGGCAGATCCTTGAATGGTTTTTCACTCTCAAATTCGAAATTTGACTCAATGAGTTTCAGAAGCTTCAGGGCGTCTTCGTTTTCGATCAAAAAGGCAGAGTAATACGCTGCGACACCGACATCGTCCAAAGACACTACCTGTGGACGGCCAGTCAGACGTTGAGTGAGGCGCAAAAGAGGTTCAGTAAATACAGACCTGAGCTCCGATACCGAGTAGCCGACCAGTTGCTCTGCCGGATTGTGCTTTGCAGGTTTTTTGAAGCGACTAAAAATACTCATTTCCAATCCTCAATCCTTGAGATTACAAATCAACATTATCCGTTTCTGAGCGTTGAAAGAAAGGCGAGCTGCTCTGATATCCAAGCGTTCGGGAAGGGCATCGAGTCCTCTCGAAACTCTGTTTGATACGCTCCGAAATCCATAAATTCGTAGTAAATCTGCATTGCTTCAATGTGGGACATCGCCCAGAAAATCCACACGCATTCACTTCCAGGCTCGCTCACGCTTCTGGCTGCATCCCCGCAGGTCCGAGGGGGATACAGGAAGGAAGCAGCTCGCCGTCCTCGTCGGGAGAGAGCCATATTTCGTGGTAGTAGTGATTGGGCATTGAAAGGCTCTGGTTCAGTGGGTGCATACAATATTCAGCTATTGATCTGATTACCAAACACACTTGCCGCTCGAATTTTCACACGGCTTGAAAAAGCCAGGCAAATGGGGCTAGATCGCCTGCAAACGGCCATTCACCACAGGGATCTGTATATGCCGCAGAGTTTCCATAAGATGCACGCCAATGGCGACGACTTCGTGGTCGTGGACGCGCGAAACTCGGCCAATCCAGTGACAAGCGCCCTGGCTCGGCGAATGGGGGATCGCCACCGCGGCATCGGTTTCAATCAACTCGCCGTGGTGCTCGATTGCGAAGACGCCGATGCACGATTGATGTTCTGGAATACCGATGGCTCCACGCTGGATGTGTGTGGCAGCGCAACGCGGGGTGCCGCGGACAGGCTGATGCGCGAATCGAATTCGACGTCGATAACGCTCCGCACTAACCGGGGGCTGCTCACTTGCCAACGAACCTCCAACGGCAACATTTCCGTCAGCATGGGACCGCCGCTGTTCGGCTGGTCGGATGTTCCCCTGACTCATGAAATGGATACGTTGGTTCTGCCCCTTGATGGCGGCCCGGCGGCGTGCAGTATGGGTAATCCGCACTGCACCTATTTTGTGGATGACCTGACGGCGATTGATATTGCGGCCATCGGACCGACCCTTGAAACCCACCCGCTGTTTCCGCTCAGGACGAATGTGCACTTCGTTCAGGTCATTGACCGCAAGCATATTCGACTGCGTATTTGGGAGCGCTGGGGCGGGATTCCGCTGGGTTCAGGTTCGTGCTCTTGTGGTGCTGCGGTTAACGGGATTCGTCGGGGGTTGTTGGACGATACCGTTGAGGTTGAATGTGATGGCGGGAGTGTGACGGTTCAATGGGATGGCGTGGGGGCGGTGTTTCTTGTTGGGCCGGTTGAGGCAGTTTTTTCGGGGACAATTGCGGATAGCTTGTTGAAAGATTGATTGCTGCTTTGTCGTGATAAGTGGAGGAGCCCCATTGGGCTTCGAAGCAGACCTGAGTAGACCCATTCACTGCCCTTCGCGAAAGGCAGCAATCGGCCATGAGCGGACGCTCGTGCTGTGCGGATTATTACCAAATACTTATGCACTATCCGCCGCGAGTCGCTAGGCGCTGGACATATCCCCCTCCCTGCATGGCGCCTTTGCCTTCGGCCGAGTTGGCCTTGACTAGCGGATAGGGTATAGCTCCTCTGTGCGCGATCATCCAGGCTTGCGCTTTAGCCTGACGGCGGTAATCTTTATCGGACACGGAATGACTCTGACCTCCACGGTTGCAGTCAGAAACATCTACCGGCGCCATCTATCAGTACATTAGGCGCGCAACATTCAACCACCCCAAGCTTATAGCTTATAAATATGAGAACCCAAGGCTACAGAACACCCTAACTGTCTTAAATATTCAAGGAGCGATAATATGAAACCCTCAAAAATCAAAAAAAACGTTCTTAGCACAACCACCATAAAAATAGATGCCTCCGGATCTCGTGGAACGGGGTTTTTATTTGGCTTCATGATAGACAAAGAAAACCTAGCCCCAATCCTAGTCACTAACAAACATGTATTGGAGGGTGCTAAAACTATTAAGCTTCGCATTTCCACATCAGCTCAGGGTGACTACGAGACCAGAGGCGGTATTGCAGAATACTTAATAACATCTGGTTTGGAACAGATGCTTATCGAGCATCCAGATCCCAGAATAGACCTTGCAGCTATCTGCGTCGGCCCCGTATATAACGATTTGATGAGCAGAAAGCTTTTCGGATATGGAAATATGTTCATCGAAACCGACATAATCACACAGGCCGAGCTCAATGAGATCTCTGTTGCGGACGACATATTAATGGTCGGTTACCCCATCGGCTTGTCCGACGACAAACATAACCTGCCTATCGTTAGACGTGGAATAATTGCAAGTGACCCCAACCTTCCATTTGATGGCAAAGAACAGTTTCTCATTGATTGTGCCTGCTTCCCTGGTTCAAGCGGAAGCCCGGTTGTAACGAAAGAACATTTCGCTCTGACGGACACCACAGGACAGATCCTCGCGTCAAAGAAGCGGAGCGCGTTGATTGGCATTCTATGGGGCGGCCCAGTTCACACCTCTAAAGGTGAGATCATTGTTCAGAACGTCCCAACAGCAGCGGTCCCAATACCGCTAACTCCGCAGATGGTGAACCTTGGGTATGTTATTAATGCATCGAAAATACTGGATCTAAAAGCACTACTTATGGAAAAAACGGAAACATCAGAAATTAATTTTGAATATTCTTTTTTGCCAGCTTAACCTAATCATAACTGACTATTTACACAATGGCGCCCACACTCAGCCTGTCTAATAAACACGTAGAATCTTCTCAAAATAATTGTAATATCGATTGGGCTTAAGACTGAACTCCGGGCAACAAAGTATTTTTCACCCCTCGGCAAACAAGAAAAAGATTGAATAAGGAGATTTAATTGAAAGAGTTCACTAGTCCCTTCACTAGCATCCCACTAGGTCTTTCTCCTGAGCGACATTTCTCAGAGGCTTTGACGAGATGGAATTACTTTCCAAATCAGAAAGACTCAGCTAGCGAGTTGCCTCCTTGCTTTACAACACGACGTTTTACTCCGGAAATCGCAGTAGAGCTTTCAAAGTTACCTATTCAAGATACTCGAAAACAGCACTGGTTCGATCTTGTTGAATACCGCGTAACTCGATACAACAACATTTCTCGCAACTTGGCTCTACTACATCCGCTCGCTTATGCAAGATTGCATGCAAGAATCATGGCCAACTACGAGGAAATAACGAAGTTGACATCCAGTAACCAGAGCGCCATCCGAGTAGAAGAGCATATCGACGGGAGGATGATTATCATGAACTACGAGAGTCATGAAACCCGCACTAATACCGCCCTTGAAGATACCTTTGGGAAACGATTTCGTGCCCATACCGACATTTCTAACTGCTTTGGCTCTGTTTACTCGCATTCTCTTGAATGGGCTATCCAAGGATACGATGAAGCAAAAAAAAATCTTTATGCAAAGCCAAAACATTGGAGTAGCCTTCTAGATATCGCATTCAGAAATACGAAAAGAAACGAAACCTCTGGCCTCCCTATAGGTCCCGCAGCCTCCAACTTAGCTGTAGAGATAATTTTATGCAGAATTGATAAAGTTCTCGACGAATATGGTTTTATTTTTACAAGGTATATCGATGATTACACAGCGTATTGCGAAACACATGACGAGGCACAAAATTTTATCCGAATGTTGGGGCAAGAGCTATCAAGCTATAGACTATCCCTAAATTTAAATAAAACCTCCATCAAGGAATTGCCCGAGCCCTTGCAGGACTCATGGACATCTTCGCTAAACAACGCTCTCCCCAAACGTACGGACAATGAAGGAATACTCACACTAAGCACTAGCGAAGCTATTAATTTTCTTGATTTCGCCGTTCGTCTCAACAAAGAAACTCCAGACGGTAGCGTGCTTAGGTATGCTCTCAGTGCAATTGCCCCTCGAGCAAGTAATGAAACTGCGGTTGCCGTTTTTAACTATGCATTAAATCTCTCTTGGCATTTCCCAGCTCTGCTTCCGCTACTCGAAAAAATTGATGCTCGATCCGATGCGTATGATATAGATGCAACACACGACAAGCTAAACAAAATCATTACAATCAATGCACTGCATAGGCGATCTGATGGTATGTGCTGGGCTCTTTATTACTTAAAGCAGCTTAATCGCGAGCCAGGCGGCAATCAAATTACAGAAGTGATTAATTCTAAAGACTGTGCAGCAATCACTATGCTATGCAAGTTCAACAGCTCCATGGCCCTGGTTAAAGAATATGCATTAAGGATTATCAACGACGCAACGCTCTATGAGCTAGACCAAAATTGGCTATTGCTTTACGAGCTTTTTCTACATGATCACATTGACGATCCCTACCCCAATGAGAGTACATTCGCCATCTTGAAGAAATACGACGTGTCCTTTTTGTATCCTGCTGACAGATCAAGCCACGCAGAACAATTCTGCCACGTTCTTTCTAATCCATTCCAAATCCCCGGTCAAACAGTGCCCTTCAATCAGTGGATGCGAAGACTTGAAGCACCACCACTTCCTCCCAAACCACCGTCTCTTTTTGCATGAGTCTGCGAAGAACGGAGCACCCTTGCCCGGATTGATTGAGTCTCTCAATTTTTTGGAAGTGAAGAACTGAACCTCAGTAACTTTCTTTACAACCTTGAGGTCCCTTTGTGGTTGAAAGCAGTCCTTCGCCAACGACTGCTTTTGGCCGATTGCTGCCCTCCGCGACAGGCAGCAACCGACCCTAAGCAGCCTGTCGCGAAAGGTCGCTACCGGCCAAGAGTGGTCAATAGGATTCGTCTACGAAATCCGATGCGATTCAGTGCATATTTGAGCTATACAGGACTTGAATTTTATCAATTCACCCCAATATGGGTGGTTGCGTTAATAAACAAGGAGGGTGGGGTGTGCCGCGAACTATTGAACAAGGTTTTATTGATTTTCACAACAAAATCAAAACATCTGTTGCGGAAACGGCAGCAGCGAAATCTCATAGAAGCTCTATTGAAACCTGCTTGAAAAACAACTTTGGCTTGAATCGATTTTCCAGAATTGGCTCCTTTGGGAACGGCACTAACATAAGCGGATATAGTGACGTGGATTATTTGGCTTGCCTCCCAAGAAGTGTTTTGACAAGAACCTCTACCCCATCACTTGTGAAGGTGAAAAATGCCTTGCAAGCCCGCTTTCCAACAACTGGTGTAACTATTGACACTCCCGCGGTTGTTTGTCCATTTGGACAATATAAATCGGAAGACTCGGAGATTGTTGTAGCTGATTATCTAAAAGAAGAAAAAGGCTTTAAGGTCTATGATATCGCAGACAGTAACAATGGCTGGCAGCAGGTGAGTCCTGATGCTCATAATTACTATGTTTCCGAAATTGATCGAAAGCATGATGGCAAGGTCAAGCCGCTTATACGGTTTATAAAAGCCTGGAAATACTATCAGGGCGTCCCCATCAAATCATTTTACCTAGAGATGAAAGTAGCTAAATATGCGAGCGATGAACAAGTCATTATTCATAACTTGGATGTGAAGTATTTTCTTGAACGTCTTAGCAGTGATGGCCTACCTGCTATGCAAGACCCAATGGGGGTCGCTGGCTACATTTATCCTTGCAACAGCGATGTTCAAAAGGAGGACGCACTATCCAAACTAAATACAGCAGCTACACGAGCCAGGAAAGCTGATGCAGCTGGATCGCTGGGCAATGTGAAAGAGGCTTTTGATTGGTGGCGCCTGCTGTACGATAATAAATTTCCTGAGTACTACTTATGAGCATAATTCAAAGGCAAGAGCTACCAGAGAATGTTGATCTACTTGCTGCTCAAAGAAGTCTCTATTCAAGAGCGAAGTGCATTATTGGACTTCAAATGGTGCTCAGCGGGCCAATTGCGATCTGCGCTGCGATTACAACGATTTTGAAACCGGAACTGAAGGGGTATGTGGCTCTCTGGGGTATTTTGGCTGTGGTATTTGATCTCTTTGTATTTACACCATGGGTCAAAAAACTGAGAGACAATGCCGCTAGAGCTCAAGAGCTCTTTGATACTAGAGTTTTCGGTTTGGATTGGAGTGATATTGCTGTCGGAAAAAAACCAGAATCTGAATTAATTCAAGAGGAGTCTCACAAGTACGGGTTGAGTGAAAAGAAAAGAAATTATCTAAGAAAGTGGTATCCAGCCATTATAGATGCTATCCCTGAAGTATTTGGGATAATAATTTGCCAAAGGGCTAATTTGTGGTGGGACTGCAGAATGAGAAGGAGGTACTCCCTTTTCATAAGAATTGTGCTTGTTTCCATTGCGCTAGGACTGGTCGCTTACGGCCTGTATGAAAAGAAGGATATGTTTGAGTTTTTGGCCTACATCGTGGCACCTCTTGCATCCACCTATGTCTTCGGCTACCGCCAAATGATGGAGCATAGTGACGCAGCAGATAGACTGGACAAGCTGAAGGAACTGTCTGAAAAACTTTGGTCTGAGGCTGCTTCTGGAAAAGAAGAATCGCTACTTAAAGTTAAATGCAGGGCCTTACAGGATCAGATTTTCGATCATAGAAAGAGGAATCCGCCTGTCTTCGACTTTTTGTTTAAGTGGTTCAGGGACGGAAATGAAACTCTGATGAACAAAGGAGCAGAGGCTCTTGTAGCGGAACTCAAGAAATAAAAAGGTGAATCGCCCCTGATTTTGTAGACGCTCAATGGCTGCTTCTGGCCGTTAGCTGCCCTCCGAGAAGGGCTGCTATGGGTCGGTTGCCGTCCTTCGCGACAGGCAAAATTCGGCCAGAAGCGGGCGCTGCTGGTATCGAGCACTCAACAACGTAGCCACTGCCCCCGATTTACGCTTACCATACTCCCAACTCGTATTACCGCGGCTGCTGAACCCGGTACTCACGAGGAAATGACCATGGAAAGAACCCGCGCCTGGAGACGCACACAGGCCCGTAAACACGGCAATGACAAAGCGGTTAATCCGCTGAAGTTCAAGCCGGAAAAGAACTGGAAGCTGATGTACACCCGTGCCGACAAGCTTGTCAGGGCACGCCAACTCGGCATGAACTATCCCATCCGCACCACCCGCCAACTGTTGGATCAAGCGTGACAAACCTTCTGTTCGTCTGCAGTCGTAATCAATGGCGTAGTCCCACGGCGGAAGCGATCTGGCACCGCCGCCCCGGCTTCAATGCCCGCTCGGCGGGCACAAGTCCGAACGCACGCAAACCCATCGGCCAAGCGGATATTCGCTGGGCCGATGTCATCTTCGTCATGGAACGCAAACACCTGAATCGCCTGCAAGCCGAGTACGCCCGCCTGCTTGAACACAAGCGGATTTACACTCTGGATATTCCCGACGACTTTCGCTACATGGATCCTGAGCTGGTGGACATGCTCGAAGACGCAGTGAAGCCCTATCTCACGACCTAGGCTTTGTGCGCAAACTTCAGAGGAAAAGGGGATAGATTTATTTATTCGCGCTCACAGAAAATTTGCTTCGACCGAAATCAATCCCTACAAATTCGGCGCCTAACGCCATCGAAATTTCCTACAACCTAATAGGCTTGCACCTAGGAAGTAACATTACTAACCTCCCTCTGCCGCTGCCAATACAGCGACCGGGTGTGGTAGCCCGACTTTCTCATAGGAGCCCAGTTCATTGGAGTTCCAAATGCTCGACGAAAACGTTAACCCCTCCGAAACTTCTGAATCCCCACCCCGCAAACCCGCCGAGGCCGAGCGCCGGCCAAACCCGATCTTCGCCGTCGTCCCCACCGCCAGCACTGAAACCTTGCTGGTTCACGCGTGCGAAACACTCGCTTCTGCAAGCGTTATGGCCAGTGAGCTGGCGTTCATACTCGAAGGTCCCAAATGCAATTTGGCACTGGGCATTCAGCAGATGATTGCGTTAGCGGAATTGACGGTGAATCGGGTGCTGGATCAGGTTGACCCGCAGGAGTAGGCGAGGGCGTTGATATAACGTGATGCGCCAATAGAAGCTCTGCCCCAATTAGTCGGGGCAGGGCTTTTTTGTTTTTGGATTGAAGCCACAGCATCAGAGATCGCCAACCCAGTGTCTTCATCACTTGGAGAAGAGTGAGTTAGGATCTTCAAAGCCTAAAAACGGAACCTCTCAACCAAAGGACGCGACATTCATGGAAACCCCCTTTTCTCAAGTCAGCGAGCGTTTGAACAATCGCCGGTTTACCGTCGCGAATAACGCTCAAGGGCTGTCCGGTGCAGGCACCGTGTTTCACTACCACGTCGAGGGGAATGCCATTTCGAGCACTTACCAGGGCGGACGGATACGCATCGGTCATCAAGTCGGGCGTGTGACAGGCCCCGATACGATTGAGCTGCTTTTTCAGTGTTTGACGGCGGATGGCGAGATGCTTGCCGGCTGGTCTCGTGGCACGGTGGGCGTTGATCACGCCGGGCGTACCACTCTGGCCTTCGTTTGGGGTTGGTTGTCGGGCGCGACGGGTGGTGGGGAGTCGAGCTACGTCGAGCTTACGGCGTAGCGGTTAAGGTTTATGATCATTGCGTCGACACCCGTGCGGCAGTCGCTCCGACTCGTTCAACAGTCCGATCCGTAATCAATAACGCGCTACTTTCATTGAGGAGAATGACCGTTCATGACGACGCAAACCGAAACCGCCATCCTGGCCGGTGGTTGCTTCTGGGGTATGCAGGATTTGCTGCGACGTTACCCTGGCGTGCTGTCCACGCGGGTGGGTTACACGGGAGGCGATGTGCCGAACGCGACTTATCGCAACCACGGCAATCACGCGGAAGCCATCGAGATCGTGTTCGATCCGCAACAAATCAGCTATCGCCAGATTCTCGAGTTCTTTTTCCAGATTCATGACCCTACCACCCAAAATCGCCAAGGCAACGATGTCGGCGCGAGCTACCGATCTGCGTTGTTCTACCTCAGCGATGAGCAGAAAGAGGTTGCCGAAGACACCGTGGCCGACGTCGAAGCTTCCGGCCTTTGGCCCGGCAAGGTGGTCACCGAAATCACCCCGGCCGGGCCGTTTTGGGAAGCGGAACCGGAACACCAGGATTACCTCGAACGGCTTCCCAACGGTTATACCTGCCACTTCATCCGACCCAACTGGAAACTGCCCAAACGCGGGTAATCAAGTACAGGGGCGGCTCGAATGAGCCGTCTCTGTTCAGCCGCTTTGAGGCAGGCTCAAACTCGCTTCAACACACTATCCCCCGCATCCTTGGGCAACCTGATCACATCAACCAACGCCAACAACCCCAACACCGCCACACCCACAAACGCCACTCGAAAGTCAGCCACCTGCGCCTGCAACTCATGGCCTTGCACCGACATCGACGCTCGCAACAACAACGCCGCAACCGTCACCCCCAACCCCATGGCCAATTGAAAAAACAGGCTGAACAACGCCGACGCTTCGCTCATGCGTGCCTTGGGTACGTCGGCAAAGCCGATGGAGTTGTAGCAAGTGAACTGCATGGATCGCGACAAGCCGCCGACAAATAGCACGGCGGCAATCACGGCAAATGGCGTCTGAGGGGTAAACAGCGCGCAGACCAGAATGGAAATTACGCCGATGACGCCATTGACCAGCAGGACTTGGCGAAAGCCATAACGCTGCATGATCGCTGTGGTGAACGGCTTCATCGCCAGGTTACCGGCGAATACTGCGAGCACCAGCAGGCCGGCGTCGACGGGCGATAAGCCGAAGCCGACCTGGAACAGCAGCGGCAGCAAAAACGGCAAGGCGCTGATGGCCAGGCGAAAGAGTGATCCGCCGAAGAGGCTGACCCGGAAGGTGTTGATGGAAACGGTGCCGAGCGGCAAAAGCGGGTGGGTGTGATGTCGGCAGTGGTGCACGGCCCATGCGGCGAGAATCGCGCCGGCGATCACTAGCGCGAGTCCTGAGTACATGGCGTTGCCGTGCTGGCTGCCCAGCCATTCCAGGCCGCCCAGAAGAGAGGCGCAGGCGCCGGCAAGCAGGGCGAATCCTTTGCCGTCGAACGGACGGATGTGTTCTTCGCGTCCTTCGGGCACCAGCCACAGTGCGGCGAACAACGCCAAAGCGCCGAGCGGCAGGTTGACGTAAAAGATCCACGGCCATGACGCATGGGTGACGATCAGGCCGCCCACGATTGGCCCGAGAATGGGCGCTACCAGGCCGGGCCAGGTAATCACCGCGATCATTTTCACCAGGTCTTTTTTGTCGGTGTTGCGCAGCACGGCCAGGCGTCCCACCGGCACCATCAACGCGCCGCCGATGCCCTGGAGCACGCGGGCGAAAACGAACATTTCGATGTTCTGGCTGAGCCCGCACAGGAGCGAGGCGAGGGTGAAGACGACGATTGCGCCGGCAAACACTTTTCGCGCACCAAAGCGGTCGGCGATCCAGCTGGACAGCGGGATGAAGATCGCCACCGCAAGAATGTAGGCGGTGATGCCGATGTTCATGTCGACCGGCGTAATGCCGAATGCGCTGGCCATGGCGGGCAGCGCGGTGGCGATGACCGTCGCGTCGAGGTTTTCCATGAAGAAGGTCACCGCCACCACCAGCGCGATCAGCCGGGTTTGCAGGCGCAGGCCAGACTCGGCGGTGACACTTGAATCTGGCGTGGCGGGTGACTTCACCGATGTGATCCTTTTTCGAGGCCATTCAAACAAAAAACAACGCCACGAGTTTTACCATTCCGGGACCACTCAGTCTCTAGCTCCGAGGCTTGAGACGCTCGACGATTGCCTTGCCCACGTCCAGCGCCGAACCTGGGTTTTGGCCGGTCACCAGTTCGCGGTCGATGACGACGTTGGAGGCCCACGGCGAGGTGTTGCTGCGATAGACGCCGCCCGCGTGTTCCAGCGCCGTTTGCGGATAGAACTTCATCGCGCCGCCATTCAACAAGCCCTTGGCCAATTCCTCTTCCTGATTGCTGATGACCGTGAATTTGTAGCCGGCGTAGGTCCAGCCTTTGGTGGAGGCTTTGCCGCCGGTTTCGAGTTGTCGGGTGAACGCGACGGGATCGGCCAGGGTCGACAGCAGGGCAATCGGGCCGTGGCAGACGAGGGCGGTGGTCTTGCCGTTGTCATGGAAGTTGTTCAGCAGTTTCCCCAGCGCGGCGCTGTGCAGCAGGTCTTGCATCGGCGCGTGGCCACCGGGGACGTAGACGGCATCGAAATGCTCGTAGCCGATCTGTTCGACCCGCGCCAGGCTGATGACCGGCGATTCGCCTTTTGAAGTGACTTTTAGCTGATCCAGCAACGCCTTGTGCGCCTGTAAGGCCGCCACGTCATTGTTGAAATACATCTTGTCGTTGGACGATTGGTCCAGTGTCGGCGCCTTGCCGGTCGGCGTGGCGAAGGTGACCGAGTGCCCGGCATCGAGCAGTAGTTTCACCGGTTGCATCAGTTCGTTCAGGTAGAAACCGGTGGCGAAAACCTTCTGGTCCTTGAGGTCGAGGTGATCGGAATCGGACAGCACGATCAGGACATTGCTGGCCTGTGCGTTGAAGGCAGCCGCGGAAATGGTCATGGCGAGGGCGAGTCGGGCGATAGGGCGCATGGGAGCTTCCGAACAGTGAGGT
This sequence comes from Pseudomonas sp. GM60, assembly GCF_000282415.1. Taxonomy (NCBI): domain Bacteria; kingdom Pseudomonadati; phylum Pseudomonadota; class Gammaproteobacteria; order Pseudomonadales; family Pseudomonadaceae; genus Pseudomonas; species Pseudomonas sp. GM60. Next base: position 6,381 of record NZ_AKJI01000005.1, on the reverse strand, counting down.
GATCGATCGGCGGTCGCCGGATCGTTGATTCACTATATTCATGCCTGTATGGGCGATAAACTCGCTGCGAAGGAAAGCACTTGTTCTTTGGAGGTAAGAGTGACCCGTCGATTCGATTATCTCGCGGACGTTGAAGTGTTCGTCACCGTGGTGGAAAAGGGCTCGTTGAGCGCCGGGGCGGTGTTTCTGGCGACCACGCCGTCGGTGGTCAGCCGGGCGATTTCGCGCCTGGAAGCGCGCCTCGGCGTCCAGCTGTTGCGGCGCACGACCCGGCGTCTGAGTCTGACCGAGGCGGGCCTGCTTTACCTTGAACAATCCCGCGCGGCGTTCGGGTTGATCGATGATGCCGAACGAACGATCCAGGGGCAGGAAGGCGAGCTGACCGGGCGTGTGCGGCTGAGTGTGCCGACGACCTACGGGCATTATCGGTTGCCGCCATTGCTGTGCCGCTTTACCCGGCAGTACCCGCAAGTGCGCATCGAGTTGAGCATCAGCAATCGCAATGTGGATTTGGTGGCGGAAGGGTATGACCTGGCGATTCGTCTCGGGCAATTGCCGGACAGTGGCCTGATCGGACGCAAGCTTGAGGACGCGGGGTTGTGCCTGGTCGCCGCGCCGGACTACCTGAAACGTGCCGGCACACCGCGCAGTGTCGACGAACTGGCGGCGCATGCCTGCCTGCCGTTTGTGATGCCCAGCAGCGGCCGCGTCGGGCCTTGGCTGTTTCGCGAACAGGGAGTTGATCGGGAGTGGATACCCGAGGCGAATATGCAGGTGTCCGACGACGTGCTGGGCATTGTGTCCCTGGCCGAGCACGGCATGGGGATTTGCCAGAGCTACGATTTCATCGTCCGCGAGCGCATTCAAAGTGGACGCCTGGTGCCGCTGCTTGAACAGTCGGGCGGACGCTCCCGACCGTTCTCGGTGATCTATCCGCCCCATCGCCAATTGTCAGCGACCGCGCGGGCCTTGATCGACTTTCTGACCCGGGAAGTGGCCGAGCCAGCCGGCGGGCCGTCCCGGTAGGTTTCAGCGTACTTGATGCACCGCAGCGCCTGAATCGCCAGCAAGCCGGCTCCTACAGGTTTTGTGGTGTGTCAGGTAAGCCCGGGTTTCTGTAGGAGCCGGCTTGCTGGCGATTCAGGCGACGCGGTGTGCCTGAACAGCCGCCATCGCCGGCAAGCCTGCTCCTACAGGTTGGGTGGTGCGTCAGGTAAGCCCGGGTTTCTGTAGGAGCCGGCTTGCTGGCGATTCAGGCGACACGGTGTGCCTGCAGAGACGCCATCGCCGGCAAGCCGGCTCCTACAGGTTGGGTGGTGTGTCAGGTAAACACCGATTTCTGTAGGAGCCGGCTTGCTGGCGATTCAGGCGACGCGGTATGCCTGAACAAATGCCATCGCCGGCAAGCCGGCTCCTACAGGTTGGGTGGTGTGTCAGGTAAGCCCGGGTTTCTGTAGGAGCCGGCTTGCAGGCGACGCGGTGTGCCTGAACAGCCGCCATCGCCAGCAAGCCCGCTCCTACAACTTTTTATGAAAAATATTCACAAGTTCAATGAACATTGACCCGCATATTCCGGCGTATCGAGGAGTGTCGCCTGTGATATTTTTTCACTAATCAATGAACGGGAGACAGACGTGGATAACAGAGCGGGCGAGATGCAGGTTTTTGTGCGGGTCGTCGATGCCGGCAGCTTTTCACAGGCCGCGCGGCAGATGCTGATGACACCTTCCACGGTCAGCAAGCTGATCGTTCGCCTGGAGCTGCGCCTGGGGGTTCGTCTGCTCGAGCGCTCGACCCGCAAGCTGTCGTTGACCGATGAGGGCCGCATTTACTACGAGCGCAGTAATGCTTTGCTGGCCGAGCTCGACGACGTCGAAAGAGTCTTGGCCCAAGGTGCACAGAAAGCCCGTGGGACCGTGCGCATCAATGCCTCGGTGGCGTTTGGCACGCTGGCGATCGAACCGAATCTGCCGGCGTTCTGGGAAGCCCATCCGAACATTCAGATCAACCTGTCCCTGTGCGATGACATCGTCGACATGTACCTGGACCGCACCGACGTTGCCTTCCGGGTCGGCGTATTGACCGACTCGACGTTGCGCGCACGGCGTATCGGTGTTGCCCGACGCAAGATGGTGGCGTCCCCCGACTACCTGGAAAAGTACGGCGTGCCCCAGACCCTTGAAGACCTCGCCGAGCACAATTGCCTGAGCTTCAATTTCCGCCGCTCCAGTCCGGTCTGGCCGATGCATCAGAGTGGTCGCATCGTTGATCGCATCGTTCAGGGCAACCTGCAAGCGAACAATGGCGAGACGGTTCGGCGCATGGCCATCGCCGGGGTCGGGATTGCCCGATTGGCCGATTTTCACATTGATGAGGACCTGGCCTCGGGGCGTCTGGTCGAGGTGCTTGCGCAGACCGGGCATGATTGCGAGGAAGTCCATGCGCTGTATCAGGGCGGGCAGCATGTGCCCCAGCGTATCCGGACGTTCCTCGACTTTATGGTGCCGCGTCTGCAGGCCTTCATGAACCGGGGATAAGACTTTTTCGGTGCTCAGTCCATGGTTTCGACGATGGCTTTCAGGCGCTCGAGACCATTGCGGTAGAGCGCCTCGAGACGCGCGACGACCTGCGCTTCGTCGGCCTCCAGGACCTGGAAAGTGCTTGACCAGGAGGCCAGCGTTCTACCGTTGCCATCGCTCTGGGCTGACATCGTGCCGACATAGTCGGTGACCGGTGAGGGGCCTTCGAGCAGGGCGTAGCTGTAGTATTTTTCATTTTCGTCGAACGTGAGCAAGCGCTCGACAATGACGGCACCGTCCGTGGTTTTCAGATGGCGCAGGCGGCCGCTGTCGCTGAGACGGCTGCTGGCGATGACCTCGACCCAGCGCGGGAGCCAGTCAAAGCCGCCCAGTAGCGACCAGACCTGTTCGATGGGGCGTTCAATGGCAATCCAGATGTGGACTTCACTCATGTTTTCACCTGTGTGGGAGGAGAGTGTTTTCAGGGTGTTTTGATAATGGTTTGTGGTGTGATCGGGTGATGTCGTTGTTGGCGATGCTCCGGCGGCCAGCCTGATGCATCGGATGTACATGTCTCCTGTAGGAGCCGGCTTGCTGGCGATGCGTCCTTTCAGTCGACAAATATTTCATCTGACCCAGCGCTTTCGCCGGCAAGCCAGCTCCTACAGTTGATAGGGGGCGGCAGAAATCAGGCTCACGCCCTTCATTCACCGGCGAATCACCCTGCCAATTCGCGGCACGCAAGCCACCAGCAAGGCATGAACAAACAGCAGAATCCCGGCAACCGAAAGAATGTCCCGCAGGTCTCCACGCAGACATTGCGCCAACAGCAAACACACCAGCGCTGCCAATTGAGTCAGCAAACGATGCGCCAGGGAGACCCTCGGCCCCTCGAACATACAACCGGGCCAACGGTCCGGACCGCCCCGCGAGAGCGCTGCCGCCGCGAGCGCCACCGCGGCATAGATCCATACGCCGGCACTGACATCCGCGAGCGCCAGGCCAATGGCGCTTACCGTCAACAGCAGCGCAATGACAACAGACCGGATGCTCATGGCGCTTCGCTCAACCCCATCGGTGCATCCACCCGCAAACGCAGAACATGGAAGGGCGGCTGGCTGGCGTCTTCACCCGCATTGAGCAGCGGGTGTCGGTGCAACTGGTTCGCTGTGATGTACAGCCATTTTCCTTGCGCATCGAGCTCGACCCCGTCCGGCCAGGCAAGAAGTCGGTCGTCCTGGGCCAGGATGCGATAGCCCGCAGGAGAGGCCAGCCCGATCGCACTGTTGGCGATGTCCGTCACATAGACGTTGCCTTGTGCATCGACATCAAACCCGTCGCAATGCGGCTTCTCGCACCAGTATTCCACCGCCTCGCTCAACGGCGCGTTGGCGGCAGGTTGCGCGAGGATTTCGGTGGCGATGCGGTAGACCTTGCGCGCCGACATCGAACCGAAATAGACCCATCGGCCCAACGGGTCGATGGCGATAGGGTTCAGCCCGTACTGGTAAGCAATGACCTCGCCATCCGGTGTGCGCAGCGACAGCGGTTTACCGGCGACCATCAGCGGCACATCGCCGGGCATCAGGCCCGGGTAGCACTCCAGCGAACGCCACGAAAGACCGCTTTGCAGGTCGACCACGACGATGGCCGGATAGTCGCTCGCACCGCTGGGGTTCATCGTCATGTCGGCGATGTAAATGCGTTGGCGGCGCCAGTCGATGACGAAGTCCTGGGTGAAGGAACTCGGGCGAAGTACGTTCTGCGGCAACACGATCAGGCGGTGCAGGCGTTGTTCGCGATCATTCCAGGCGATGAGCCGGGGCTGTTGCTGCGGGCTGCCCATGTCGAGGATCCAGACGATCCCTTGCGGGTCCGTGCGAATGCCGATCACGGCAGACATGCCACGGCCGTCGACGCCGGGTTTGCCGGCCCAGACCTCATCGGGATAGGCCGCATGCTCGCCGTTTTCGGATACGGCGCGCACCGAGATCGACGGCGCGATGATCGCCGAGACTGATACCAGCACGCGCCCGTCCGGCATTACGGTCGGATTGCCGGGGCGCTCGACTGGAAAGGTCGCGAAAACTTCCAGCGCGCTGCTGTTCATGGCTTTGCCTGCACGAACGATTCGGCGGTGCCGCTGGATGGATCGACAAAGATGATGTCGCTTGGATCGCGACGCGGAGTGTCGACCGACACCATGAACAGCGGGTGTTCGAGAATCTTCGGCATGCCGTGGATGGTGAACTTCTTGAAGAACAGCATCTCGCCCGGACCGACCTCGAATTCTTCGCGGTCACCCATGAAAAAGGTCGCGCGCCCGGACAGCACAATCAGGTATTCGTCGCAGGTGGCGTGATAGTGCGCAGGCGTCGGGTGATAGACCCGGAAGACCCGCGCACTGGCTTCGTCTTCGTCAGTCAGGCGCGTATCGACCAGCAGTGTTTCGGCGGTTTCGGGGAATGTCTTGACGATCTCGTCGAGATTGAACGAGGCATGGGGTGCGGCCTCGACCAGTTTTTTCCGGGTGCTTGCTTCGGTCATCTTGAAACCCTCATTCAGGCGCCTCTGGGGACGCAGTGATGTTGTTTGCGGGTTCAGGATAAGCAGTGGATGGGTGGCCGGGAACGCGGTGGCCGAGCACAAGATTTGAGAACCGAAATAACAATTCGACCCGAATGCGTGCCCGCCGGGACAGCGTGCTTTTGCGAATTCAATTCCAAACAGCTACGCCTGGCGATGCGTTTCTGAGGTGGGCGGGCTGCGGCATAGTGATGAGTACTCACTATCGAGTCCAGCTGCGTCGGAGACGAAAGATGCAAGTCAGAGCTGCTGTTCTAAGACATATGAATGTTGCGCCGCCTTATGCGCAGAGCAAGCCGATCGCAATTGAAACCATCGAGCTGGCGCCACCGGGGCCGGGCGAAGTGCTGGTGCGTATCCGTGCCGCAGGCTTGTGCCATTCCGACCTGTCGGTGATCAATGGCGACCGCCCGCGACCAATGCCCATGGCGCTCGGCCACGAAGCGGCGGGCGTGGTCGAAGCACTCGGCGATGGGGTCAGTGACCTTGAGCCAGGCGACCATGTAGTGATGGTGTTCATGCCCAGTTGCGGCCACTGCCTGCCGTGCGCAGAAGGTCGGCCGGCGCTCTGTGAGCCGGGGGCAAAAGCGAATGCCGCCGGCACGCTGATCAATGGCTCGGTGCGTTTAAGCAGTGCTGCCGGTCACGTCCATCACCATCTCGGCGTTTCGGCGTTTGCCGAATGCGCGGTGGTGTCGCGCAACTCGGTGGTCAAGATCGACCGCGATCTGCCGTTTGTCGAAGCGGCGCTGTTTGGTTGTGCAGTGCTGACGGGGGTTGGCGCTGTGGTGAATACCGCGCAGCTGCGGGTGGGCTCGACCGCCGTGGTGATCGGGCTGGGTGGTGTCGGCCTGGCATCGGTGTTGGGGGCGAGGGCGGCCGGGGCGAGCAAAATCATTGCCGTCGACCTGTCACCCGAAAAGCTCGCACTGGCTAAAGAAGTCGGGGCCACTGCGGTGGTCAATGGCGGCGACCCGGACGCCGTGGAGCAGGTGCGGCAATTGACCGGGGGCGGCGCGGACTATGTGTTCGAAATGGCCGGTTCGATCCGCGCACTGGACAACGCCATGCAAATGACCAAACGCGGTGGCATGACCGTGACCGCCGGTTTGCCGCCGCCCGGTTCGGCGCTGCCGGTCAACGTCGTTCAACTGGTGGGCGAAGAGCGCACGCTCAAGGGCAGCTACATCGGCACCTGTGTGCCGCTGCGCGATATTCCACGCTTCATCGAGCTCTATCGCGATGGCCGCCTGCCGGTGGATCGGCTGGTCAGCGG
>NZ_AKJI01000004.1:0-12099 GCF_000282415.1 Pseudomonas sp. GM60 | reverse complement strand
GGCTCCTACAGATTACGCGGAGGTTCGGGATCATTCGTTCACACAAAACCTGTGGGAGCTGGCTTGCCAGCGATGGCGATTTCAATGACGCCATCGCCGGAACGCCGCTCGCAGCAAGCCGACTCCTACAACGTCAACCTCGATTCGCACGCTGGATGACTTGCGGTGGTTGACCAAAGGCGCGAATAAACGCCCGGCGCATCCGCTCGCGATCACCAAAACCGGTCTCTGTCGCCACCACATCGATGGCGTGCCGGCCGGTTTCCATCATCAGGCGCGCGGCCTCCACCCGCAGGTTTTCAATGGCCTTGGCGGGTGATTGACCGGTTTCGGCATGGAAGACGCGACTGAACTGTCGCGGGCTGAGGTTGGCGGCGCTGGCCAGTTCCTCGACCGACAACTCGGACTTCAAATGCTGCTTGGCATAGGTCAACGCAGCTTGAATGCGGTCAGTCTTGGGCTCAAGTTCAAGCATCACCGAAAACTGCGACTGCCCGCCCGCGCGTCGGTGGTACACCACCAATTGCCGGGCCACCCGCCGCGCCACTTCTGCACCGAGGTCACTTTCCACCAGGGCCAATGCAAGATCGACACAGGCACTCATGCCCGCAGCGGTCCAGACGTTGCCGTCGTTGATGAAGATCCGGTCCTCCTCCACCTTCACCTTCGGGTAAGCCCGTTGCAACGCAGGCGCATGGCACCAGTGCGTGGTTGCTCGCCGGCCATCGAGCAGACCGGCCTCGGCCAGCGCGATGGCACCGGTGCAGATCGAGCCGACCCGGCGGCAGGTCTGACTGGCGCTGCGCAGAAACGCCACCATGCCCGAAGAAACCGGACGGATCAGGTTGTCGCCCATCACGAGCAGCGTGTCGAACGAGCGCTGATCGAACGCGGTGGTTTCCACGCCGAAACCGGCGGAGGTCTGCACCGTCCCGCCGTGTTCCGACAACAAGGTGAGGCTGTACACCGGTTCATCGACGGCGCCGTTGGCCATTTCGAACGCCGCACACATGGCCAGGCCCAGCACCTGGAATTCGGGGTAAACGATGAGGCCGATCTCGTGCATGACGCCTATTCCTGATGACCGCAAAGGAGGCTTGATAGCTTTTCAGGCCATCTAACTTGCACTGTACGCCCTGATCAGGTCTACACCTAACGGAAAGCCGTTAGCCGGCAACACGAGGCTCAGCCGTGGTCGATGCGTTGAACTATGCGAAGTTATGAAGGGATCGTGGCTGGCACTCAGTGCCGGGACATCAACCCATGCAGCACTCCGAACCGCAAACCGGGCTCGGACGGTGTCATGTGCGAGACGCCGAAGACTTTGAACGCTGCCAGCATCAGCACCAGCCCACCGGGCAGGATGCTCAGGCGGTGACTTTGCAGGCCCGCGAGCCTGAGTTGATTGACGTGCCCCACTTCCAGCAGGCGCAGCGACAGGCGCAACAGGCCGCTGTAGGTAATGCCGCTCTGGCCTTCGTCGTTCAAACCGTTGGCCTTGAGCACTTTGGCGAGCATCCGTGCGGTGCCTGATGAGCCGATCACCTGCTGCCAGCCCAGCGAGCGATAACGGCGCGCCACGCGTTCGAATTGCAGGGTGGCGACACGCTCGGCTTCCAGCAGCGCCGGGGCGGTGATGCGCCCACCTTGAAAATAACGCGCACCAAAGGTGCCGCTGCCGATGGCAATGCTCTCGGTCAACAGCGGCTGCGCGCCCTGCCCGAGGATCAATTCCGTGGAGCCGCCACCGACGTCGATCACCAGCCGTTTGCGTTCCGTACCGGGAACCGTGTGGGCCACACCGGCGTAAACCAGCCGCGCTTCTTCATGCCCGGAGATCACGTCGATGCGAAAACCCAGATGCCGCTCAGCGCTGGCCAGGAACAATTGGGCATTGTCGGCTTCACGCACGGCGCTGGTCGCCACCGCCCGCACACGACCGGGCTCAAAGCCGCGTAACTTTTTGCCGAATCGCGCGAGTGCCTGCCATCCACGATCCAGTGCCATTTCGTCCAGCGCACCGCCCTGAAAACCCTCCGCCAGACGCACCGGCTCGCGCAGGGTTTTCACTTCCTGGATCACCAGTTGCTGATTCCGCTTGACCGACTGGCCGATCATCATGCGAAACGCATTGGAACCCAGGTCGATGGCCGCAAACAGGGAGGCATCTCCTTTCATTGAGGTATTCCTTGCAAATTCATCTGTCAGCAGACCCAGGCCCGCTGAACGTTCAAGACGGTTTGCAAGAATTTTTACATGGGTTCGATGACATCCAGATGACATCGCTAATGGGCCTCTCCACCCTTGGGCTTATAGAAGAGAAACATGCTGGTTTCGGTGGTCTTGATGTATTTGCCGGCCCAATCGGGGTTCACGTTGCGGTCGTGGAAATACATCGCCCCGTTGGTGCGGTCGTTGAGCTGTTTGTTGAGTGCCTTGCGCGCGATTTCCTTGGCGATCGTGTATTGGGTTTCTTCCTGGACCTGGTCGGAACGCCCGTCACACCACCAGGAAAACTGGCAATTCTTGGTTTCAGAACCTTGTTTGACCACCGCGCACACCGTGTCCGGAAAGCCCTCATGGCCCAGGCGATTCATCACCACGCTGGCCACGGCTTCCATGTCGGCGGAGGATTTGCCCTTGGCTTCCCAATAAATGGAGCGCGCCAGGCAGGTGATTGCATCGTCCAGCGGCGACGCGCCTGCCGGGTCGACCGCCTGCACTTCGGAGGTGGTAATCGCTTCGGACTTGGGCACCGGCACATCGGCCCCCTTCTCCGCCGCTTTCTGTTCCAACACTTCGGCCTTGTTTTCGGCCGCTTCCTTTTTTTGTTCCTGTTCAGTCGCCGATGCCTGGCCGCCGAGTAGCGTGATTGCAAAGCAGGTTGCTATCCAAATCAAGCGCATGATCGACCCTTCTGAGTAGACTGGATTCAAGCATCAAACTGTCGACGCTGAGCGCCCTGGCCGGCGACATCGCTTGATTGTAGTTGCCCGTTTTCATTTCGACAGATGGCCGACAACCTGTATTTCGGAGCGAAAAGGCATTGCGCTCACAGGGGTGAAATCGCGCATCATGGGCGCAGTCCGAACAAGGGAGATTTCCATGCGTGTCCTGCCACCCGTTTTGCGTCTTGCCACGTTGTCGCTGGGGCTGTTGTTCGCCATGAATGCGCTGGCGGCCGACGAGAAACAACTGATCGACTCGATCAACGATTACCGCAGCCAGAACCAGCGGTGCGCAGGCCAGGTCTCGTCGGAACTGCCGCCGCTGGCGGGTGATCCACGGCTGGCGTTGTCCGCCACCAGCATCGGCAATCTGCAACAGGCCATGGTCGCCGCGAATTATCCGATGAAGAACGTGCAGGCGATCAGCCTGTCCGGGCCGCGCGATGCGGCGGCGGCGATGAAAGCGATCCAGGAGAGCTTTTGCCAGATCGTGCTCGATCCGCAATTCGTCGACATCGGCGTGAGCCGCCAGGACCGTGAATGGCGCATCGTGGTGGCCCGTCCATTGTTGAGCGCGCGCCTGGGCGACTGGCAGGCGGAAGGCCAGAAGCTGCTGGCCGAACTCAACGTCGCCCGCAGCCGTCCACGTCAGTGCGGCACGCAATCCTTTGCCGCTGCCACGCCGTTGACCTGGAACGCCACACTGGCGACAGCCGCCGAGACGCATGCGCGGTCCATGGCCAACAACAATTACTTCGATCACAAGGACCGCGACGGTCGCACGCCGGGTGACCGGGCAGAACTGGCGGGTTACAGCGGCCAACAGATCGGCGAGAACATCGCCGCCGGGCAAGACAGCGTGCGCAAGGTCGTCGATGGCTGGGTCGCCAGCCCCGGTCACTGCGCGAACCTGATGAACCCGCAATATCACGAGCTGGGCGCGGCGTATGCGGTGGACCCGAAGAGCGATTCGGGGATTTACTGGACAGTGATGTTCGGTTCGCCGTAAACCGCATCTCCTGTAGGAGCGAGCCTGCTCGCGATGGACTTCAGGGCGCCGCGTTCATTCAGGACAACGCGTTATCGTTAACGTCCATCGCGAGCAGGCTCGCTCCTACAGATACAGATCCGCGTTTGGCGTTGTCATAGACTCTGTCAATCAACTGGTCATCTAAAGTGATTGGACGCCCCGGCCCGTTGCTTCTAGCCTGCGCGCACTGATTTCGTGAACAGCGCCCTCCGACACAGGCAAAGCACCATGATCATCCGCCCCAAACCCAATCTGATCAACATCCTCACTTCGCTCAAGGGCTCGATTGCCAGGAAAATTGCGCTGCGTTGCCTGATGGTGACGCTGCTGGCGTCCATCATCGTGCTCGTGGAAAGCCTGCACCCCAACTACTTCGCCAAAGTGAACGCGACGCCGTTCACCTTGCTCGGCCTGTCGCTCTCGATTTTCATGAGCTTTCGCAACAACGCCTGTTATGACCGCTGGTACGAAGCCCGTAAAGCCTGGGGCGAAATGATCGTCGCGATCCGTTCGATGATCCGCGAAACCCAAGTGATCAAGGACGCGCACGTGCGGCAGAACATCCTGCGCAACCTTTGCGGGTTCGCCCACGCGTTGAACGCAAAATTGCACGGCAAGCGCGAACTGGACGCTGCTGGTGAGTGGCTTGAGCCGAGGCCGGACGACAACGCGCCGGACATCAGCGGGCGAATTCTCAACCATGTCGGTGAGCAATGTTCAGCACTCGGCGAGTCCGAAGCCATCAGTGAGTTTCGCTACACGATCATGGCCAACCACCTGACGAGCCTGAGCCGGTCGCAAGCGGCCTGCGAACGGATCAAGCACACGCCACTGCCCTTCGCCTACACCCTGCTGCTGCACCGCACGACCTACCTTTTCTGCCTCTTGCTGCCCTTCGCCATGGCAGAGTCGCTGGGCTGGCTGACACCGGTTTTCACCGCCATTGTCAGCTACACGTTCTTCGGCCTGGATGCGATTGGCGATGAACTGGAGGACCCGTTCGGGCGTGACGAAAACGATCTGCCGACCCATGCGATGGTGCGCAACATCGAGCGCGAAATCCTCGCGGCACTGGGTGAAACACAACTTCCCCCGGCCCTTGAACCCGTCGATTTCGTGTTGAGCTGAAACGCCAGAGGGACAGGTTCAGGCCAGCGCCTGAACCACCTCGATCCCCAGTTTCCGATAATCCCCGACATCGCCCGACGCCACATGGCGCTCGGTGATCAGCGTATGGATACGGTTGCACGGCGCGACCACAAACGGCTCGACCGCGCCCAGTTTGTCCGCCGTGGTGACGGCGATCACCTGCGAAGCACTGTCGAGCAGCGCCTGTTTCACCGGCACCTCATCGAAGTGCAACGAGCTGATGCCAACTTGCGGATGAATCGCGCAAACCCCGGTGAACAGCACATCCGCCTTGATGCCCTGCAACAAGCGCACGGTCTCGTGTCCGCTGACCGACATCGTCGCGAGGTTGAGTTGCCCGCCTGCCAGAATCACCTTGATGCCTTTGTATTCGGCCAGGGTGATGGCGGTCATTGGCGAGGTCGTGATGGCGGTGATGGAAATGTCCGAAGGCAACGAACGTGCGATTTGCAGCGTGGTGGTGCCGGAATCGAACATCACGATCTGGCCATTCTCCACGCGACTGGCGGCGAGCTGCGCGAGGTGGGTTTTCACCTCATCGGTTTCGCTGACCCGCGTGAAGTAATCCTTGCCCGTGTCCTTGGGCCGAGGCAGCGCGCCGCCGTGCACGCGTTGCACCAGGCCTGCCGTGGCCAACTCCGACAGGTCCCGGCGGATGGTGTCTTCCGAGACGGCGAAATGCTGACTCAACTCGGAGGCCATGACCTTGCCGTCACGTTCGAGGATCAGCAGGATTTTCTGCCGGCGCAGATGAGGGAGTTCGGCGGCCGAGTGATGGTCATGCATGTTTATGCCTGAATTTGCGGGTTTGTGCGAGATTAGCCAAACCTTTGTGCAAACACAATCGATGCAGGGTTCAGAGGGCCCCATCGCCGGCAAGCCGGCTCCTACAGGATTGCGGTGAAGCGTCAGTTGATCGCGATTTGAGCCACATGGCCTGAGGTCACCAGCGCCTTCAGCGAGGTGTCGAACTGTTTCAGTGCATTCACTTGCAATGCGGTTTGCTGGTCGATCTGCGCGGCGATCTCCGGTGCGGCTTTGCCATGCACCCAGACCGAAGGCATTTGTTGTGCGCGCGAGCCTTCGGCCTTGCCGATGTATTGCAGGTTCGAGTCGTAGAATTTGGCCATGAACCGCGCTTCAACCTGGTTATTGCGCTTGGACACCAGGCGGCTGTAAGTGTCGAGCATCACCACCACGTCCGGGTGCGCCTGCACCAGCGCATCGAGGTTGTCGTAGACCGTCACCGAGGCAAACTCTTTCTGCAACGACCCCATCAGCCAGTTGATCGCCCGTTTCGGATCAGAGCTGTCGACGAAGGCGCTGCTGATGCGTGAATCCAGTTCCGGGTTCTTCGCGCCGTTCAGCGCGACCGAGTGGTACTGCTCAAGGTATTCGAGGGTGCTGACGGTGTTTTCGCTGTAGAGCACGCCCACCGATTGCGCGTGTTGCAACGTCGCGGCGCTGTCGGCGACCGGCGGGAAGTGGCAGGACTGTTCGGCGGCGTATGCCGGCACGGTGGCGGCAATGCTGCCGGTCAGGACAACGACAAGGGCCAGCAGGGTAGAGATTCTCATCGCGCAGGTTCCTTCGGTGGCGAATTCGGTATGTGGCTATCCTCCTCCCTTGGCGAAAAAACAGAACTTGCGATTCTTGATGATGGTTATTGATCAAACGAATGGTTGCGGCAAAAGGGATCGTTACCCCCTAGCCTCATGCCCCCGGCCGATCAGCAACCGGCGCATGCTGCGCCATCAACTCGACCACCCAATCAATAAACACGCGCAGCTTCAGGCTGATGTGCCGGTTCGGCGGGAAGGCCACATACAAGGGCATCGTCTCGAGACTCCAGTCCTCGAACAGCGGTACCAATTCACCGCGAGCCTCGTAGTCCCGGGACATGTATTTGGGCAGCCAAAGCACACCGAGCCCGGCGAGGCCCGCCGCAAGAAATGCGTTGCCATCATCGACGGCCAGCACATAACGTCCTTTGACCTGCACACGCTCACGTTCGTTGTACATCGCGTAGGGCACCGGTTTGCCGGTGCGCGCCCACAAAAAGCCGACGACTCGATGATCCGAATCCTCCAGCTCTTGCGGATGCAAAGGCACGCCGACGCGAGCCAGATAGCTCGGTGCTGCAAACACCCCAAGCGGCAGGTCAGCGACACGCCGGGCCATCAGCGACTGGTCCATCAGCTCGCCGCCGCGCACCACGCAATCGACGTTTTCATCGATGATGTCGACGATGCGATCGCTGACGCCCATGTCGATCTGGATGTCCGGGTATCGCGCATAAAACGCAGGCAATGCTGGCACCAGAATCATCCTCGCCAGCGGGCTCGGCACATCCACGCGCAGCCGGCCTCTGGGCAACGTCGACGCACCGGACAGGCTGGTTTCGGCATCGTCCATGTCGGCCAGCAGCCGCAACACCCGCTCGTAATAGACGGCGCCATCAGCCGTGACGTTGACCTTGCGCGTGGTGCGGTTGAGCAACTTGACGCGCAACCGTGCCTCCAGTTGCTGCACCAGTTGGGTCACGGTGGTCTTGCTCATGTGCAGGGTTTCGGCCGCCTTGGTGAAACTGCCCGCCTCCACCACGCGCGCGAATGCCTGCATTGCATCAAAACGGTCCATTGCAGCCCCAGGTATCGATAGGATTGTTTGGATATCACAAACAGTGCTGGCCAAGGTTGCTCGTTTATCGCCCCGATGCAAGTCCTTACAGTCCCTTCATCGTTCACACAGAGCCCTTGATGGAGGCCTTACATGACGCAGCGCGATGTTGTTTTCCCAGCCAAACGCCAGGCGCTATATGAGCGCAATCGCTACTCGCCGGCTATTCGCTCCAACGGCTTTTTGTTCGTCTCGGGGCAAGTCGGCAGCGCTGAGGATGGATCGCCCGAACCGGATCTGGAGAAACAGGTGCGGCTCGCCTTCACCAATTTGAACGCGATCCTCGTGGCGGCCGGTTGCACCTTCGACGATGTGATTGATGTCACCGTATTCATCGTCGACCCCGAATCGACCTTCGAAACCATCTGGAAGATCGTGCCGGAGTTCTGGGGTAACGCACCGCACCCGACGTTGACCGGAGTCGGCGTAACGTGGCTGTATGGCTTTCAATTCGAGATCAAGGTGATTGCCAGGCTTCCAGACACCGCCGAGGAATGAACTGACGCCTGCACAGGGAATGAACGCGGCTATCCGTTCGGCGTTAGAATCGGAAAATGTTCAGCCCACACTTTTGAGGATGACCCAGGCATGTCCACACCCGACATTTCCCTGCAAGACACCGCGGCGCCGGAAGGCGTTTGTTATGGCTGTGCCAGCCGCAACCCACATGGGCTGCACGTCAAGAGCTACTGGCATGAAGACGGCGTGCATGTCATCGCCGAGCACGTGCCCGACGCCAGGTATTGCGGCTGGCCGGATCTGGTCTACGGCGGTTTGATCGCGATGCTGGTGGATTGCCATTCCAACTGGACCGCGATGGCCTATCACTACCGGGCGGAAAACCGCGACCCCGCCAGCCTTCCGCGCATCAATTGCGTCACGGGCAACCTCGGCATCAAGTTCATCAAGCCGACGCCGATGGGTGTCCCGCTGACCCTGCGGGCGAAAGTCGAAGGTGATGTCGGGCGCAAGACACGGGTCATCTGCGAGATCTACGCCGGGGACGTGCTCACGGCGGTGGGCGACTCCACTTTTGTTCGCGTGGACACCGCTCAATTGGCCGACGTCGCGCACAACCGATAGGTCGCCGCGTGATAACGTGCGCGCATCCTCTTTTGGAAGCGCACGCCCATGTCCATCGCCGACAATCTACTCGCCTTTACCTTCGCGGCCACGTTGCTGACACTGACGCCCGGCCTCGATACCGCATTGATCCTGCGAACCGCAACGGTGGAAGGCCGACAACAGGCCTTCCGCGCGGCATTGGGCATCAATGCTGGCTGCTTTCTGTGGGGCGCTGCGGTCGCTTTTGGCCTGGGCGCGTTGATTGCGGTCTCGGAACTGGCCTTCAACGTCCTGAAATACTGCGGCGCCGCTTACCTGGCGTGGCTGGGCCTGAACATGCTGCTGCGCCCGCGCCGCTCGCTGTCGCCCCTCGAAACGGACGCAAAACCAACGGCCAACTGGTTTCTGAAAGGCATGATGGGGAATGTGCTCAATCCAAAAATCGGCATTTTTTACGTCTCTTTTCTCCCTCAGTTCATTCCCCAGGGCCATTCGCTGATTGCCTGGACTTTTGGCCTGGTCAGCATTCACGTGGTGCTCGGCTTGATCTGGTCATTGACGTTGATTCGCGCTACACAGCCACTCGCCCTGGTGCTGCGGCGTGAAAAAGTCATCAAGTGGATGGACCGCACGACGGGCATGATCTTTGTTCTGTTTGCGGCGCGGTTGGCGTTCAGCAAGCGGTGAACAGCGCTCCCCTGTAGGAGCCGGCTTGCCGGCGATGACGTCCGAACGGGCAACGTAAAGCTCAAGACCGCATCGCCAGCAAGCCGGCTCCTACAGGTTTTGCGCTTACCAGACGATGTCGAATTGGCAGTTGCGGGCCGTTATTGTTTTTGTGTTTCCCGGGACTGTGTGAAGAACCCAAAAAAATGCCCGCTTCTTGCGAAGCGGGCATTTCGTTCACGGGTTATGCGTCGTTTTCTGCGCGGCCTGCGTTAAAAACTCGCTTTGACCGACACCATAAAGTTGCGTGGATCACCGTAGTAGTTGCCGAAGGTCTCGGTACCGATGGTGGTGTAGTAGCGCTTGTCGAACAGGTTGTTGCCGTTGAGCGCAACCGACCAGGTGTCGTCGATGCGGTAACCGATGCGGCCGTTCCAGACCGCATAACCTGACTGGCTGATTTTTTCGCCACTGGAGGGTGAAACCCGGAAGTTATCGCTTTGCGCGTTGACGCCGGCACCGATCGTGAATCGCTCAAGCGGCCCGCTCAGGGCGTAATCGCCCCACATGCGCAGCACATGCCGAGGCACATAACTGTTGAACGCTGCGCCGTTCAGGCTGGTGTCGATGTCGTCGAGGGTTTTGGTCTGGGTATAGGTGTAACCCGCCAGCACTTGCAGGCGCTCAATGACTTCACCGCTGACCTCGGCCTCGAATCCCTGGGCGCGAACCTTGCCGGCATTGACGTAGCAGTAACCATCGGATGAAGGACAGGATGAGTTGTAGTCCGTCTGCGCCTGATCTTTCTGGATCGTACGGAACAGGTTGAAGGAACTGTTCAGGCGACCGTCGAACCAGGCGCCCTTGATCCCCAGCTCATAGCTCTGGCCCACGAGCGGCTTGAGCGCCGAACCGTCTTCCGAGCGGAAATTGCCTTGCGGGGTAAAGATATCCGAGTAGCTGGCATAGGCCGTCAAGTTCTCGTTCAGGTCCAGCAGCACACCGGCAAACGGCGTCACCTGCCCGGTCTCGGTAGCGCTGGAATGTTCCGAGGTGCCTGTGTTGATGAAGTCGGAGTCGGTTTCGGAGTAGTACCAGCTCACCCGACTGCCGACGACGAATGTCAGCGGATCAGCCAGTTTCAACCGCAGTGTCGAGTAAATGCCCTTCTGTTTGGTCACCGAATTGACCGGCCCGCCGCGAGACGAGTTGTCGATAAAGTAACTGTCATCCGGCTCCGGAATATGTTTGTCGGGGTTGAACACATTCTGGCGTTGCTTCAGAAACGCCACCGAGTAGAAGTCGTCCTTTTTTGAACGGCTGGCGTTGGCGCCCACGATCAATTCATGTTGCTGGCCGAACGCGTTGAACTTGCCATCCACGTACGCATCAAGGCCGTAATCGACTTGATCGTAATCGTACATGCTGCCCAGCATGCCGGTGGTATTGGTGCCAGGCGTCACGGCGCCGGAAGCGAATGCGTACTTGATGTCCTGGGTGTTTTTTGTATAAACACTGGCGACCTTCAAGCTCCAGTCATCATTGAACCGGTGATTCAAATCACTGAAAACGGTGGTGCGCTGGCTGCGCCACGTGTTCCACGAAGGATCGAGGCAGGTCGAGCGGCTGAGCTTCAAATCGCTGCGGTCCCGGTAACGCGGCAGGCCACCCCAGCAAGGGTTGGCGTCCACATCTTCATAGGCAACGCCCAGGCCGAGTGTCGTGTCGGGGCTCAAATCAGCGTCGAGCGCGCCGTAATACACCTGATCCTTGCGACTGGCGTCATCTACCGAGTAATGCCGACTTTGCTCGGCGACAACGGCCCGCCCCCGCAGGGTCCCGGATTCGTTCAGCGGGCCACCGGTGTCGACCTGTCCGCGATAGTTGTCCCAGCTGCCACCGGAGAGCGTGATGTCGGTGTGCGGGGCCGTCTGGCCGCGTTTGCGCACGAAGTTCACCCCGCCGGCGGTACCACCTGAACCTTTCATCATCCCGGCTGCGCCGCGAAGGATTTCGACACGGTCGTAGTAGGCCATGTCACCGCTGAAACTGTCGGCCTGAACATAGAGGCTGCCCATGTCCAGAGGGACGCCGTCGTACTGATACTGGCCCGACATGCGAAACCCGCGCGAGTAGAAATACTTGCCGCCCATGGTCGAGTCGTAAACGGTGATGCCTGGGGTCTTTTCCATGACCTGGTCGATGGTGTTCAGGTTCTGGTCATCGAGCATCTTGCGCGTCATCACCGTGACCGACTGCGGCGTTTCCCTGAGTGAGTGCTCACCCTTGCCGATAGTCACCGCACCCGTAGTGTACGAGCCGCTGTTTTCGGTGGTCGCGCCGAGCATTTGCCCATTGATGTTGGTCGCGCCCAGTTCAAGGGCCGAGCCGGCAGCCGGAGCTGGTCGCAGGACATAAGTACCGTTGGCCTGGGGTTCGGCTTGCAGACCACTTCCGCCCAGAATCCGCGCAAACCCTTCGCTAATCCCGAACGCACCGTTGAGGCCCGGGGATTTCAACCCTTCGAGTTGTCGCGCATCAAAGGATATGGCGGCACCCGCC
>NZ_AKJI01000003.1:0-15595 GCF_000282415.1 Pseudomonas sp. GM60 | reverse complement strand
TGGGGTTTTGTTTTGCCCGCAGAAAAGTTCGTACAGCATTACCGGACAGCTCCCGGCTGCCACAGTCTCCCGACAATGCTAAGGTTCGGCCCTAGCTTTTGTATTTCTCCAAGGAAGCCTTTATGCCGGACGCTACGTCCCTCAGTGCTGGTTTTATGGTGGTTCACGGTAACCGCCTGGACGAGCTGCGCAGCCTGGTGGTCAGCTGGATGCGGCGATACCCGCTGGCTCCCTTGGAAAATGAAATCGCTCTGGTGCAGAGCAACGGCATCGCCCAGTGGCTAAAGCTGGCACTGGCAGAAGACCCGGAAGAGGACGATATGGGCGGCTGCGGAATCGCCGCAGCCATCGACGTGCAGTTGCCGGGCAGCTTCATGTGGCAGCTCTATCGTATGGTGCTTGGTCGAGATGAAATTCCTGCCAAGTCTTTGCTCGATAAGGCCCCGCTGACCTGGCGACTCATGCGGCTGCTTCCGCAGTTGATAGGTCAGCCCCACTTCGAGCCTCTGCATCGCTTTCTGACCAATGACACCGATTTGCGCAAACGCTATCAACTGGCTGAGCGACTGGCAGACCTGTTCGACCAATATCAGGTGTACCGAGCCGACTGGCTTGAGGACTGGGCTGAAGGTCGTCATCAATTACGCAACGGTCGGGGTGAAGCCAAACCCCTGACCCCGGCCAACTGCTGGCAGGCGGAATTGTGGCGTGCGTTGTTGCTGGATGTGGGGGAGCAAGGCATGGCGCAAAGTCGTGCTGGCGTCCATCAACGATTTATCGAGCGCATTAACAACCTCGATGTCGCCCCCGACGGATTACCATCCCGAGTGATCGTTTTCGGGATTTCTTCGCTTCCCGCTCAGGCTCTGGAAGCACTCGCCGGTCTGGCCCGTTTCAGCCAGGTTTTGCTTTGCGTGCACAACCCATGTCGTCACCATTGGGCGGACATCGTCGCCGATAAAGACCTGTTGCGGCATCAATACAAACGTCAGGCCCGCAAGAGTGGCATGCCGGTCGTGCTGGATGCGCAAACCCTGCATCAGCATGCCCATCCGCTGTTGGCAGCTTGGGGTAAACAAGGGCGGGACTACATAAATCTGCTCGACAGCTACGACGATCCCAACAGCTATCGCTCGGCGTTTCGTGACGGGCGCATTGATCTGTTCAGTGACAGCCAGCCACAGAATCTGTTGAACCAACTGCAGGACGACATCCTCGAATTGCGTCCTCTGAATGAAACGTGCGAACGCTGGCCGGCAGTCGATACAGACGCGGATCAATCGATCCGTTTTCACATTGCCCACAGTGCTCAGCGCGAAGTAGAGATACTTCACGATCAGTTGCTCGCACGCTTCAGTGCTGATCCTGGGTTAAGACCGCGCGACGTTATCGTGATGGTTCCGGACATCGACAGTTATGCACCGCATATTCGCGCTGTGTTCGGCCAGCTTGAACGCCATGACCCACGCTTCATTCCATTCACGCTCGCAGATCAAGGCCAGCGCGGTCGTGACCCGTTGCTGATTGCTGTCGAACACCTGCTCAAACTGCCAGACAGTCGTTTCCCCGTCAGTGAGATCCTTGATCTGCTGGACGTTCCAGCGTTGCGCGCTCGCTTCGGTGTAGAGGAACGTGATCTGCCGACCCTGCACCGCTGGATCGAAGGCGCGGGTATCCGCTGGGGCATGAGCGCCGAGCAACGAGCGGGGCTTGGATTGCCGCAGGAACTGGAGCAAAACAGTTGGCGTTTCGGCTTGCGGCGGATGTTGCTTGGGTATGCAGTCGGCAGTGCCAGTGCCTGCCAAGGTATCGAGCCCTACGATGAGATTGGTGGTCTGGACGCCGCGCTGATAGGTCCATTAGTGGCGCTCCTGGATGCGCTTGAAATTGCTCATCAGGAGCTCACCCGACCTGCGCCGCCCCTGCAATGGGGGATGCGCCTGCAAGCGTTGGTGCAGTTGTTTTTCCAGGCCAGTAATGAGCACGACGACTACTTGCTTGCCCAGCTCGAAGAGTTGCGTGAAACCTGGCTTGAGACCTGTGAGTCTGTCGGTCTGCACGACGAGTTGCCGTTGACGGTAGTTCGTGAAGCCTGGCTCGCCGGCCTCGATCAGGGGCGCTTGTCCCAACGTTTTCTCGCCGGTGCAGTTAACTTTTGCACCTTGATGCCCATGCGCGCGATCCCGTTCAAGCTGGTCTGCCTGCTCGGGATGAATGATGGCGATTATCCGCGAGCGCAACCGCCACTGGACTTCGACCTGATGGGCAGCGATTACCGTCCGGGTGATCGCTCCCGGCGCGAAGACGACCGCTATCTGTTGTTGGAAGCGCTATTGTCAGCACGTAACCAGCTCTACATCAGTTGGGTTGGCCGCAGCATTCGCGATAACAGCGAACGCCCGGCTTCTGTGCTGATTGGCCAACTGCGCGACCATCTGGCCAGCGGATGGCGACTGCAAAATGCCGATGAAGACTTGCTTGAGGCAATGACTCAGGAGCACCCATTACAGCCGTTCAGTGCCCGCTATTTCCACGAAGGCGATGACTTGTTCAGCTACGCCAGCGAATGGCAGGTGCTTCATCATGCTGTTGAGTCGGCAACCGATAACAGCAACCTCGCCCCCTATGTTCAGGAAGAGCCGCTAAGCCTTGGCCAACTGCAGGACTTTCTGCGCAACCCGGTGCGGCACTTCTTCAGTCAGCGGCTGAAGGTGTTCTTTGAAGCGGCTGAAGTGCCGCTTGCCGATGAGGAGCCATTTGTCCTCGACGCGCTGCAACGCTACAGCCTCAGCGACAGTTTGCTCGACGCCGCGCTGGAGCATCTGGATCAATCCGATCAGGCTTTGGAGGCGCAGGCCAAACGTCTGCAAAACAGCGGCCTGCTGCCCATGGCCGGCTTTGGCGAATGCCTGCAACGGGAATTGATCGAGCCATTGCCGGATCTGCTGCAGCGTTATCAACAGCTTTTGGCCCTATGGCCGACACCGCTCACCAGCGCTTTACCTGTGAGTCTTGAGCTGCAAGGGCTGCGCCTCGAAGGTTGGCTCAGCGGTCTGCATCAGCGAGCCGACGGTGGTTTGCTGTCGGTCACCACGATTCCCAACAGCATCGGCTCGATCAAATCTCGCAAATGGCATCGTCTGACACGGTCATGGGTCAATCATCTGGTTGCCAGCGCCAGTGGAATGGCCATGACCACTGCGCTGGTGGCCAGTGACGACAGCCTGCTGCTCGGTCCGATGGAGAAGGATGTTGCATTCCGGACCTTGAGCGACCTGCTGATGGCCTGGCAAGCAGGCATGCGCCAACCGCTACCCATTGCAGTAAAAACGGCGTTTGCCTGGCTGGCCCAGACTGATCCTGCCAAAGCCGACGCGGCTGCTCGCAAAGCCTATGAAGGTGACGGCCTGACCACTGACGGCGAGCGCCGCGAAAGTCCCGCGCTCGCCCGGCAGTTTGCTGACTATGACGCACTGATTGCCGACGAGACCTTCGCCGATTGGTGCAACGCCTTGTACAAGCCAATGCTGGAAGCGCCCTGGCGCTCATTGACCAGCGAGGAGCCGCGCTCATGACCAGCCAGACACCGTTGGCCCTGGCGTTCCCGCTGCGCGGCAGTCAACTGATCGAGGCCAGTGCCGGGACCGGCAAGACCTTCACTATTTCCGCGTTATACCTGCGTCTGGTCTTGGGCCACGGCGGAGAATCAAGCGGATTTGGACGTGAGTTGTTACCGCCGCAAATCCTCGTTGTGACGTTCACCGACGCCGCGACCAAAGAGCTGCGCGAACGTATTCGAACGCGTCTTGCCGAAGCCGCACGATTTTTCCGCGATGAAACACCGGCGCCGGATGCCCTGATTGCAGAGCTGCGTGAACAGTACCTTCCCGAGCAGTGGCCCGGATGCGCAAACCGTCTGGACATCGCTGCTCAGTGGATGGACGAAGCAGCTGTCTCGACCATCCACAGTTGGTGTCAGCGCATGTTGCGCGAGCACGCGTTCGACAGTGGCAGCCTGTTTACCCAGACTCTGGAAACCGATCACAGTGATTTGCTCGGCGAGGTTCTGCGCGATTACTGGCGATTGTTTTGTTACCCGATGCAAGGCGATGCGCTGAATTGGGTGCGCGGTAATTGGGGCGGGCCCGCAGCCCTGTTGCCGCGAGTTCGTGGTTTGTTCGCCAGTGAGCGCCACAGCGCTGAAGGCAAAGAGCCCGTCGAGCTGATCACTGAGTGTCTGCAGGAGCGACGGTCTGCGTTGCTCGAACTTAAAATGCCTTGGCGTCAATGGGCGGACGAGTTGCTTGCCATCTGTAATGAGGGCGTCGCGAGTAAAAGCGTCGACGGTCGGAAGATGCAGGCACGCTATTTCGAACCCTGGTTCGAAAAGATAAAAGCCTGGGCCGAAGATGAATTGCTTGAACAGTTGGATATTGGCACCGGCTTCACTCGCCTGACGCCTGATGGCATGGCTGAGGCGTGGAAAAAAGGCGAAGTGCCCAATCACCCGGGACTGGACGCAATGCCTGGCCTCAAGGCCAGTCTCGACAGTTTGCCGACCCCCGATGCGGCAGTCCTGCAACACGCCACTCAGTGGGTAGGCGCGCGGTTCGAGGAGGAAAAACGTCGCCGCGCGGAAATGGGTTTCGATGACATGCTGCTGCGCCTCGATGCTGCGTTGCAAGCCGAGGGCGGCGAACGTTTGGCAACCCTGATCCGCGAGCAATTTCCGGTAGCGTTGATCGACGAATTCCAGGATACCGACCCGGTTCAGTACCAGATCTTCGAAAGCATCTATCGCATCGAGGACAACAATCCTGAATGCGGCCTGTTCCTGATCGGCGACCCGAAGCAGGCGATCTACGCCTTCCGTGGTGCTGACATCTATACCTACCTGCGTGCCCGCCAGGCCACCACTGGCCGGTTGCATACCCTGGGCACCAACTTCCGTTCCAGCCATGGCATGGTCGATGCGGTGAACCATGTGTTCGAGCGCGCCGAGTCGCGGGAAGCGGGGCGGGGCGCATTTCTGTTCCGTGAAAAAAGTGGCGAAAATCCGGTGCCGTTCCTGCCGGTCGCCTCCCAGGGCCGCAAAGAGGTTTTGCAGGTTAAGGGGCAGGTTGTACCCGCTCTGAACATCTGGCATCTGCCCGCCGAACAACCATTGTCCGGTGCCGTTTACCGACAGCAATTAGCCGCTGCTTGCGCCAGTGAAATCACTGCTTTGCTCAATGGCGGGCAACAAGGCCAGGCGGGTTTCATCCAGGACGGCAAGGACTTCAAAGGCTTGCTGCCAGCGGATATTGCGATCCTGGTACGTGACGGCAAAGAGGCTCAGGCCGTGCGCGCAGAACTCACGGCCCGGGGCGTGCGCAGCGTGTATCTGTCGGACAAGGACTCGGTGTTCGCCGCACAGGAAGCTCATGACCTGCTGACCTGGCTCAAGGCTTGCGCCGAGCCGGATGTCGAGCGTCCGCTGCGAGCGGCGTTGGCCTGTATCACGCTGAATCTGTCGCTGGCTGAGCTGGAACGCTTGAATCAGGACGAGTTGGCGTGGGAAGCGCGGGTCATGCAGTTCCGCGGTTATCGCGAACTCTGGCGCAAACAGGGTGTGCTGCCGATGCTGCGTCGCTTGCTGCATGACTTCCAGCTACCTCAGGCACTGATCGCGCGAAGCGACGGCGAGCGTGTGCTGACCAACCTGCTGCACTTGTCCGAACTGTTGCAACAGGCGGCCGCCGAACTCGATGGCGAGCAAGCGTTGATCCGGCATTTATCCGAACACCTGGCGTTGTCCGGCCAGGCTGGCGAAGAGCAGATACTGCGTCTGGAGAGCGACGAGCAACTGGTCAAGGTCGTGACGATTCACAAGTCCAAGGGACTTGAGTATCCGTTGGTGTTCCTGCCGTTCGTATGTTCGGCGAAGCCGGTCGACGGCAGCCGCTTGCCGCTGCATTACCACGACGAGACCGGCAAGGCCCAGGTGACGTTGAAGCCGACACCCGAGTTGATCGCGCTGGCCGATCATGAGCGCCTGGCCGAGGATCTGCGCTTGTTGTATGTGGCCTTGACCCGTGCACAACATGCCTGTTGGCTCGGTGTTACGGACCTCAAGCGCGGCAATAACAACAGTTCGGTGCTGCACCTTTCGGCACTGGGTTATTTGCTGGGCGGTGGTGCGCCATTGAACGAATCGGCGGGGTTGACGCGTTGGCTTGAAGACTTGCAGCAGGATTGTGCGGCGCTGAACTACAGTGAAATGCCTGAAGAAACCGCCGAGCATTACCACCCGCCGCAAAACGATGCGACATTGCTTGCCCCGCTGATTCCCAAACGCAAGGCCAGCGAAAACTGGTGGATTGCCTCCTACAGCGCCCTGCGCATTGGCGACAGCCTGAGCGTGGGCAGTGACGAAGCACCGGAAAACCCGCAAGCGCAAAAGCTGTTTGACGACGAGCGCCTTGACCCGGAAGCGCCGAGAGAAGTGGTCGCTGGCGGTGCCGATATCCATCGCTTCCCTCGGGGGCCAAACCCCGGCTCCTTTCTCCATGGTTTGCTTGAATGGGCCGGCAACGAAGGTTTTACCGCCACACCACAAGCCGTGGAAGATGCCATTGCCCGTCGCTGCAACCGTCGTGGTTGGGAAGGCTGGATCACCACGCTGAGCGATTGGCTGCAGCATCTGCTCAAGTCCCCGCTGCACATCGGTTCCGGACAGGCGCCGGTGATATTCGAGCAATTGACCCAGTACCGCGTCGAGATGGAGTTCTGGTTCGCCAGCCATAAAGTCGATGTGCTCAAACTCGACGAACTGGTCCGCCAATACACCCACAACGGCGTTGCCCGTGTTGCAGCCGAACCGGTGTTGCTCAATGGCATGTTCAAAGGTTTCATCGATCTGACGTTCGAACATGATGGTCGCTATTACGTCGCCGATTACAAATCCAACTGGCTGGGCGTCGATGACATGGCCTATACCGAGCAAGCCATGGAGCAGTCGATTCTGGACAATCGCTACGACCTGCAATACGTGCTGTACCTGTTGGCCCTGCACCGCCAACTCAAGGCGCGGCTTGCCGATTACGATTACGACCGGCACGTCGGTGGGGCGCTGTATCTGTTCCTGCGTGGCACCCGCGCATCCAGTCAGGGCGTGTATTTCGCCCGTCCGCCAAGAGAACTGATCGAGCGTCTTGACCGGCTGTTCCAGGGCAAGCCAGAACCCAAGGCCGAACCTGCCTGGGAACAGGGAGTACTGCTATGAGTCGCACCTTCGCCGATTTGCTGCCGACGCCATTGGCCGCGGAAAGTCTGGCGAGTCTGGCACCGTTGAGTCGCGCCGATGACTTGTTGCTGCTGCTCACCCGTTGGGTCGAGCGGGGCTGGTTGCGAGCGCTGGACAAGGCCTTCGTTGCGTTCTTGCACGAACTCGCTCCCGACGATGACCCTCTGGTGTTGCTGGCTGCGGCATTGACCAGTCACCAATTGGGCCACGGCCATGTATGCCTGGACCTGTTCGAGACCCT
This sequence comes from Pseudomonas sp. GM60, assembly GCF_000282415.1. Taxonomy (NCBI): domain Bacteria; kingdom Pseudomonadati; phylum Pseudomonadota; class Gammaproteobacteria; order Pseudomonadales; family Pseudomonadaceae; genus Pseudomonas; species Pseudomonas sp. GM60. Next base: position 8,069 of record NZ_AKJI01000003.1, on the reverse strand, counting down.
GAAAGAGCCTGACTTCGCACTGTCATTGCCCCCTGAAGGTGATCTGCAAAGTGGCGCGATGCTGCTGCCATCACAATTACTCGAGGCGCTGGACGGTGCCCATTGGTGCAAGGTACTGGCCGCCAGCAATCTGGTCGCATTGGCAGCAGACAGAAGTGAAACGGCTCAACAAAGGCCGTTGGTACTGTCGGGGAAACGCCTTTATCTGCGCCGCTATTGGGCTTACGAGCGGCGTATCGATGACGCCCTGCGTGTGCGTCTGGCCGAACACGAAACCACACCGAGTGATCTGCCCCAACGTCTTGTCGGTTTGTTCGGCCAGGCCAAGCCTGGCGAGCTGATCGACTGGCAGAAACTCGCGTGTGCCTTGGCGACCCGCAGTGCCTTCAGCATCGTCACCGGCGGCCCGGGGACCGGTAAGACCACCACGGTCGTGCGCTTGCTGGCATTGCTTCAGGCGCCGGCGGTGGAGGCTGGCAAACCCTTGCGCATCCGTCTCGCCGCCCCCACCGGGAAAGCTGCGGCACGGTTGACGGAGTCCATCAGCCAACAAGTCCGCACGCTGGAAGTCGCTGAAGCCGTGCGAGATAAAATTCCGTCAGACGTTACCACCGTGCACCGTCTGCTCGGCAGTCGGCCTGGTACACGACATTTCCGGCACCACGCCGGTAACCGTTTGCCGCTGGATGTGCTGGTGGTGGATGAAGCCTCAATGATCGACCTGGAGATGATGGCCAATCTTCTCGACGCGATGCCGGCCCATGCCCGACTGATTCTGTTGGGTGACAAGGACCAACTGGCCTCGGTGGAGGCCGGTGCAGTGCTGGGTGATCTGTGCCGCGACGCCGAGGCTGGTTGGTATAGCCCGCAGACGCGTCAGTGGCTGGAAACGGTCAGTGGTGAAAACCTCGCAGCCAGTGGTTTGCAAGAAGACACTCAGGGGACTCATCCGCTGGCCCAGCAAGTGGTAATGCTGCGTCACTCGCGCCGGTTCGGCGAGGGAAGCGGCATTGGTCAACTGGCACGTTGGGTCAACCGGCAACAACCCGAAGAGGCTCGGCAGCTGCTGGCGGCTCGAAGCCACGGCGATGTATTTTCCCTGCCCCTCAAGGGTGAACAAGACCGGGCGCTGGAGCGCCTATTGCTCGAAGGTCATGGTGATGGGCCGCAAGGCTACCGGCATTACCTCAGCCTGCTGCGCCACCTGCGGCCATCGCCCGACAGCTCGCTTGAGGATTCACGCTGGACCGATTGGGCGCGCCAGGTGCTGCAAGCCTTCGACGCCTTCCAGTTGTTGTGTGCCGTTCGCAAAGGGCCATGGGGTGTGGAAGGTTTGAATCAGCGCGTGACCGATGCGTTGCTCAAGGCCCGATTGATCGACAGCAATCAGCAGTGGTACGAAGGCCGGCCTGTGCTGATGACCCGTAACGACTATGGCTTGGGTTTGATGAACGGCGACATCGGCATCGCCCTCAAGCTGCCGGAGCGCGATGGCCCCGAGGCGGGTCGTCAGGTATTGCGCGTGGCCTTCCCGCGCAATGACGGCCAGGGTGGCGTGCGTTTTGTCCTGCCGAGTCGGCTCAATGATGTCGAAACCGTGTACGCCATGACCGTGCACAAATCCCAGGGCTCCGAGTTTGCCCATACGGCGTTGATTTTGCCGGACGCCCTGAACCCGGTTCTGACCAAGGAGCTGATCTATACCGGCATTACCCGGGCCAAGGACTGGTTCACATTGATCGAGCCACGTGCCGGAGTGTTTGAAGAGGCGGTGCGACGCAAGGTCAAGCGGTTGAGCGGGTTGATGCTGGAGTTGGAAGAGACAGTCGAGCCGAGGCAATAAATGGCGGCGGCACCGGACGCCGGAAACTGTCCGAAGTGCCGTCGTACGTGGCCTCGCTGGTGTTTCAGCGCTGTGCTATCGTTGCGGCACCCTCCCGTTACGATCGAAGAGAATCCCTGCATGAAGGTGGCTGTCTGGATGACAGAGTGCGTTGCTGGCTGCAAGCAGGCCGTACTTGCAGGTTTTCTCTGTTTGCTGAGCGGCTTCGTTTTCGCTCAAGCGCAAACAGCACCAGGCATGGCCGACCAGCGCGCCAAATCGGTCACGCAGGTTGTACTTGGGATACTCAGCTATGCCCGCTGGCCAGTTGAGCCCGCACAACTTCGTTTGTGCATCGTCGGCCCTACCGAATACACCGACGACCTGGTCAAGGGCACCACCCAGGCCACCGGCCGACCCGTTAACGTGCGCCGCCTGCTGGCCGACAACCCATCCATTGTCAGTGAGTGCGACGCGGTGTACATCGGCAAACTGACCAGCGAAGAGCGCAGCCGGTTGTTCGCTTCGCTGAGCGGGCATCCGGTGTTGAGCATCAGCGAAAGCGACGATCAATGTACCGTCGGCAGTCTGTTCTGTTTGCGTGTCGGCGATGAACAAGTGTCCTTTGAGGTCAACCTCGATTCTGTCGCCCGCAGCGGCGTGCGAATTCACCCAAGTGTGCTGCAACTGTCCCGCCGCAAGCCGGCGGCGCCATGAGGCTATTCAAACCTGGCAGTCGTCCGACCTTGCGTTCGGTCATTGGCCGCGGTCATTTGATCGTCGCGCTGGTCGGCGTGGCCATGGCCAGCATCTCGCTAACGCTGCTCGGCGTCCTGGCGTTGCGAGTCTATGCCGACCACAACCTGCACCTGATCGCACGATCCATCAACTACACCGTGGAAGCTGCCGTGGTGTTCAACGACAAAGCCGCCGCCACTGAAGCGCTGGCACTGATCGCCTCCACCGAAGAAGTGGCGGATGCCCAAGTGCTGGACGAGCAAGGCAAGTTGTTGGCGCGTTGGCAGCGGCCGGAAACCGGATTGTTCTCTGATCTCGAAATGCAGATGGCCAAAGCCTTTCTGGAAGAGCCCATCAGCATGCCGATCATCCATCAAGGTCAGGAAATCGGCAGCACTCTGCTGATCGGCCACGGCGGCAGCCTGATGCGCTTCTTGCTCAGCGGTCTGGTGGGCATCGTTCTGTGCACCGCCGCCAGTGCCTGGGTAGCGCTTTATCTGGCTCGCCGACAACTGAGCGGGATCACCGGTCCGCTGCGCAGTCTGGCGTTCGTGGCGCACGCTGCGCGTAGCGAACGAGCCTTCGACCAGCGTGTGCCGCCTGCCGACATCGCCGAACTCGATAACCTGGGCAATGACTTCAATGCCCTGCTCGACGAACTCGAATCCTGGCAAACCCACCTGCAAAGCGAGAATGAAACCCTCGCCCACCAGGCCAGTCATGACAGCCTCACCGGGTTGCCGAACCGGGCGTTTTTCGAAGGCCGATTGATTCGTGCGCTGCGCAACGCCAACAAGCTCAACGAGCGGGTAGCGGTGCTGTTTCTCGACAGTGACCGGTTCAAGGAAATCAACGACACCTTCGGCCACGCTGCCGGCGACGCGGTGTTGGTCGCAGTCGCCAATCGGGTTCGCGCGCAACTGCGCGAAGAGGATCTGGTGGCGCGTCTTGGGGGGGACGAGTTTGCTGTCCTGCTGACACCGCTGCACAAGACCGAAGACGCCGAGCGGATCGCCGATAAAATCATTGCCAGCATGGAAGTGCCGATCCCGTTGCCGGGTCATACTCAGGTTTTGACTTCTCTGAGCATCGGCATTGCCGTGTACCCGGATCATGGTGCGACACCGGGTGCTCTGCTCAATGCTGCCGATGCGGCCATGTACCAGGCCAAACGCTTTTCCAGAGGTGCACAGCACACGTCAGGGTCGGAGCACCCTGTCGCCGATGTTCAAACCAGGAGCTAATGTCCGTGTTCTCATTCAATCTGCGATTTCTTGCGATCCCCTTGTTCATGGCTTTGCTGGCACTGACCGGTTGCCAGACGGCACCACAAAAAGGTTTGAGTCCGGCACAGGTTGCAGTGCTGCAACAGCAAGGTTTCGAGTTGACCGACGAGGGCTGGGCGTTTGGCTTGTCCGGTAAAGTGTTGTTTGGCAGTGATGTCGAAAGCCTGAATCCGCAGAGCACCGAGATCGTCGAGCGCATTGGCAAGGCGTTGCTGGGTGTCGGGATCGATCGGGTGCGGGTTGATGGTCACACTGATGCGTCGGGCAAAGAGACCTACAACGAACAGCTGTCGTTGCGCCGCGCGAATAGCGTCGGCAAGGTCCTGACCGCGGTCGGCATGAAAGAACAGAATATCCAGCTAAAGGGCTTTGGTAGCAGTGAACCGGTTGCCTCCAATGACAACGCGGCCGGTCGAACCGAAAACCGCCGGGTGTCGATTGTGGTGAGCGCCGACTGATCGGCTGACCCTCTTTTTTAACTATTTTTTTTGGGGGGAATACATACCCCCGTAGATGAACGGAACACGACGACTGCCACATGGAAAAAATAATAAATTACTGCCGCAACCACTTCTGGAAAAAATGGCTTCGCCAGCATAAATGCAAGATCGCTGGCGGGGTGTCATCGCTTAACGCCAAAACCACGTTGCTGGTGGAAGAGAATGTTTCGCTCGGTCATGTGGTGATCGGCGCCAAACGGTTGAGCATTGGTGCTCACACTTACATTCGAAGTGGTTGCGTGCTGTCCGCGGTGTCCTCGATAGGACGGTTTTGTTCGATCGGAAATGACTGCTACATCGGACAAGACAAAAATACCCACCCGTCCGACTGGGTCAGTTCGCACCCCTTCCAATTTACCCGTACAAAACTGTCCTTCGAACCAGAGATCGTTGATGTAACGATCGGCGACGACGTATGGATCGGACATGGCGCCATGATCATGGAAGGTGTCACGGTGGGCACGGGGGCCATCATCGCCACTCGCGCACTGGTTGCCCACGATGTGCCGCCCTATGCAGTAGTCGCCGGGATTCCGGCGAAGGTCATCAAGTATCGGCACCCGCCAGAGGTTGTGGCGCAGTTGCTTGAGAGCAAATGGTGGGAATGTAATGTCGATTTTCTTCTGAGCTTGCGTTTGGACGACCCCCGTACTTCCCTGCCAATGATTATCGACTCACACAAGGCCAACCGGGTTGTTTACAAGCGGCTGGAAGTCACCCGCAAGGGCTGCCAATTGGCTAGCCCACTTTGAACATCTGCTCAGCTGCTCAGTCCGTAAACCGCAGCTCCCGCGTTTCGCCCAGTAATAACGGGCGATTTAGCTCAGTCACTTCACGGATGTAATCCCACAACAGGGTGATCCGCTTGAGCTTGCGCAGGTCCTCGCGGCAGTACATCCAGAACTGCCGGGTGATGTTGATTTCCTCCGGCAACACCGGCAGCAACCGCGGATCCTGAGCCGCGAGGAAGCACGGCAGAATCGCCAGCGAACGCCCTTGCTGCGCTGCAACGAATTGCGCAATCACGCTGGTGCTGCGCAAGTTGGCGCTGGCACCGGGCAGCACGTTCGCCAGGTACAACAGCTCCGAACTGAAGGCCAGGTCGTCGACATAACTGATAAATGAATGCTTGCCCAAGTCCGCCGGGCGCCGGATCGGTGGGTGTTTGTCCAGATAGTCCTGGGTCGCGTACAGCTGCAACCGGTAGTCACAGAGTTTGCAGCAGACGTACGGGCCATGCTCCGGACGTTCCAGGGCGATGACGATGTCCGCCTCGCGTTTGGACAGGCTGATGAAGTGCGGCAGCGGCAGGATATCCACCGAGATCGCCGGGTAGGCGTCGACGAAATGGCTCAGCTGCGGGGTGATGAAAAAGCTGCCGAACCCTTCGGTGCAACCCATCCGCACGTGACCGGACAGCGCCACGCCGGAACCGGAAACCTGTTCGCACGCCATGTGCAGCGTGCTCTCGATCGACTCGGCGTAACCCAATAAACGCTGACCCTCAGCGGTCAGGACAAAACCGCTGGTCCGGGACTTCTCGAACAACAATGTACCCAATGCCGCTTCCAGCGAGCTGATACGCCGCGACACCGTGGTGTAGTCCACCGCCAGGCGCTTGGCCGCGGTGCTGGCCTTGCGGGTGCGGGCCACTTCGAGGAAAAACTTGAGGTCATCCCAGTTCAGCGAACCTAAAGACGTGATGTTTTTTTGCATGATGGACCGGCTTTTATGTGCGTTCTTATTAGAAGTTTGCACATCTATACTCCAAAAACAGTCCGACAACCAATTCGCGACACACGCCTCATCTCAAGGCGACTTATCCGCCTTGGCTCCCTGCATAACAACAAGTCCAGGAGACCAGCATGAACGCATCGCTCACGCCCAACGAAACCACTGTCCAGAACGTCAAACTGTTGATCGACGGCGAGTGGGTCGAGTCCCAGACCACTGAGTGGCACGACATCGTCAACCCGGCGACTCAGCAAGTACTGGCCAAGGTTCCGTTTGCCACCGCCTCGGAAGTCGACGCCGCGATCAGCGCCGCCCATCGCGCCTTCCAGACCTGGAAGCTGACGCCGATCGGCGCCCGCATGCGCATCATGCTCAAGCTCCAGGCGTTGATCCGCGAACACTCCAAGCGTATCGCCGTGGTGCTCAGCAACGAACAGGGCAAGACCATTGCCGACGCTGAAGGCGATATTTTCCGTGGCCTGGAAGTCGTCGAACATGCGTGCTCCATCGGCAGCCTGCAAATGGGCGAGTTCGCCGAGAACGTCGCGGGCGGCGTCGATACCTACACCCTGCGCCAGCCAATCGGCGTTTGCGCCGGCATCACCCCGTTCAACTTCCCGGCGATGATTCCGCTGTGGATGTTCCCGATGGCCATCGCCTGCGGCAACACCTTCGTGCTCAAACCGTCCGAACAGGACCCGATGTCGACCATGCTGCTGGTGGAACTGGCCATCGAGGCGGGCGTTCCGGCGGGCGTGCTCAACGTGGTTCATGGCGGCAAGGACGTGGTGGACGCGCTCTGCACCCACAAAGACATCAAGGCGGTTTCCTTCGTCGGTTCGACTGCCGTCGGTACTCACGTTTATGACTTGGCCGGTAAGCACGGCAAGCGCGTGCAATCGATGATGGGCGCAAAAAACCACGCCGTGGTGCTGCCGGATGCCAACCGCGAACAAGCGCTGAATGCGCTGGTCGGTGCCGGTTTCGGTGCGGCCGGTCAGCGTTGCATGGCAACGTCGGTGGTGGTGTTGGTCGGCGCGGCCAAGCAATGGCTGCCGGACCTGAAAGCGCTGGCGCAGAAACTCAAGGTCAACGCTGGCAGCGAGCCGGGCACGGACGTTGGTCCGGTGATCTCCAAGCGTGCCAAAGCGCGGATTCTGGATCTGATCGAAAGCGGCATCAAGGAAGGCGCCAAGCTTGAGCTGGATGGTCGTGACATCACGGTTCCCGGCTACGAGAAGGGCAACTTTGTCGGTCCGACCCTGTTCTCTGGCGTGACCCCCGAGATGCAGATCTACACCCAGGAAATCTTCGGCCCGGTGCTGGTGGTGCTGGAAGTGAATACGCTCGACGAGGCCATAGCCCTGGTCAACGCCAACCCGTTCGGCAACGGCACGGGCCTGTTCACCCAAAGCGGTGCGGCGGCGCGCAAATTCCAGAACGAAATCGACGTGGGTCAGGTCGGCATCAACATTCCGATTCCGGTGCCGGTCCCGTTCTTCAGCTTCACCGGTTCGCGCGGTTCCAAGCTTGGCGACCTCGGCCCGTATGGCAAGCAAGTGGTGCAGTTCTACACTCAGACCAAGACCGTCACCAGTCGCTGGTTCGATGACGACAGCGTCAACGACGGTGTGAACACCACCATCAACTTGCGTTAAGGAGCCGGACATGAAAATCGCTTTTATCGGTCTCGGCAACATGGGCGCGCCGATGGCGCGCAACCTGATCAAGGCCGGCCACGCGCTGCGACTGGTTGATTTGAACAAAACCGTTCTGGCCGAACTGGAGCAACTGGGCGGCAGCATCAGCGCGACGGCTCGTGAAGCGGCTCAAGGCGCAGAACTGGTGATCACTATGCTGCCCGCCGCTGTGCACGTGCGCAGCGTGTGGCTGGGTGAAGACGGCGTGCTCGCCGGTATCGGCAGCGGCGTGCCAGCCGTGGATTGCAGCACCATCGACCCGCAAACGGCGCGTGATGTGGCGGCAGCC
>NZ_AKJI01000002.1:0-42624 GCF_000282415.1 Pseudomonas sp. GM60 | reverse complement strand
GGGGGGGGGGGGGAGTCATTATTTTTATGGGGTATCAATAGGTAAAACAGGGCATTGCTGTGTTTTTCAGTTGGGCTCGCGCCCCTTAGCGACGCTCGATCAGTTTGATCATCACCGGGTAATAAGCATCGCCATGACCCGCCGCCGACGCCCGCTCCAGCAAAGCGGCGGTGGTTTGCGCAGAGATCGCGTCGATGCCACCACTGGCTGCCAATTCCAGCGCCAGGCGGATGTCCTTGAGGGCGTAATCGACAGGAAAGGTTTTCACCGGAAACTCATCGGGCAGCAGCGAACTCATGCCCGGCACCCTCAACACAAAGCTGTCGGCGGAACCCTTGGACAGTGCGTCGAACAACAACGCCGGCTCGACCCCGGCACGGCGCCCGATGGCTAGCGCCTCGGCCAGTGCGTTGACCGTCATCAGCACCACCATGTTGTTCATGATCTTGATCACTTGTCCGCAGCCGACCGGACCGCAATGCAGCACATCCGTGCCCATGCTGCCGAGCAGCGGATTCAAGGTGGCGAACTCCTCTGGCGTCGAACCTACGGAGATCATCAACGTGCCCTGACGCGCCGCTTCCCTTGAGCGCGCCACCGGCGCATCGACAAACCCGATACCCTTGTCGCGCAAGGTTCTGGCCAGGCTGCGTGAGCGCTCTACATCACTGGTGCTGGTGTCGACAATCAGTTTCAGGCGCCCCGGTGTTTCGGTGAGTCCACCCTTCCCCAGGCAGACCTTTTCGACTTGGTCTATGCCTGGCAAGGACAGGAAAACCACATCGACCCCAGCCGCCAGTTCGGCCAGGCTCCCGCAACCATGAGCCCCCTGTGCCTGCAGGCGATTGACCGCCTGTGCATCCAGATCAAAGACATGCACTGGCACGTCACCCTTGCATGTCAGGTTGATGCACATCGGTTCGCCCATGACACCCAAACCGACAAACCCCACAGCAGCGATAGATTCCTGCATGGTATTAGCCTCATTTTTATTGTTCAGATCTTTGCGCCAAGCACGGCCATGACCTGTTCCACACTGGCCACCGGAATGCCCTGACTGGCCGAGGTCAATGCCCGTAACGAAGCGCCAAGCCACTGCGGGTCTTGGCGACGCGCCCAGAACAGTGGGCCGCCTTCCCAGCGTGGAAAGCCGTAACCGTTGACCAACACCAGATCGATATCACCAGCCTGTTGCGCGACCTTTTGTGCCAGTAGCAAAACGGCTTCACTGACCATGCTGCTCAGCAGCCGTTGTTGAATTTCGGCGTCGGAAAATGTCTGGGGAACGAGGCCTTTTTTCTCGCGTTCCTGCGCAATCAACGTCTCGACAAACGGATCGACCAGACGCTTCTCATCGGCATAGCGGTAATAGCCGGCCCCCGTCTTGCGGCCCAGACGTCCGGCTTCGCAGAGTCGATCCGCAATCGCGACGTAACGCACACGCGGATCACGATCCACCTCTGCGGCCTTGCGCATACGCCAAGCAATGTCCAGTCCAGACAGATCGGCCACCGCGAACGGCCCCATGGCAAATCCGAACGCCTGCATCGCGGCATCTATCTGCTGCGGTGAGGCGCCATCTTCCAGCAGGTACTCGCATTGTCGGCGGTAGGCGGCGTAGATCCGATTGCCGATAAAGCCGAAGGCATTCGCCGCGATCACCGGCACCTTGCCCAGACGCTTGCCGACCGCCAACGCAGTGGCCAGTGTTTGTGAGGTGGTCGCGGCACCACGGACAACTTCCAGCAGTGGCATGACATTGGCCGGGCTGAAGAAATGCAGCCCGCAGACCTTGTCAGGCCTGGCACTGGCGGCGGCGATGACATCCAGATCCAGATACGACGTGTTGCTGGCAATGATCGTCTCGGCCGACAGCACCGCATCGAGCCGCATCATCAGCTCACGCTTCACCGCCATGTCTTCGAACACGGCCTCCACCACTAATTGGCACGCGACCAACGCCTCGAAGGCACAGGACGGATGCAAGCGCTGCAATCGCTCGTGTATGTCCTTCTCAGTCAGTTTTTTACTGTGCAATTGTCTGGCGTAGAACGCGTCGATGCGCTCCAGCCCGGCGGCCAGTGCCGCGGGTGATTGCTCGATCAAAGTCACACTGAAGCCACCGTCGAGAAACGCCACAGCAATACCGGCCCCCATGGTGCCAGCGCCGATGATTCCGACCTGTTCGACGTCAATCGATCGGGCTCTATCAGCCTCCGGCAGACGTCCCGCGCCCCGTTCGGCGAAGAACAGATGACGCAACGCTGCCGCTTCCGGGCTCAGCCGCAACCGTTGAAAGGCTTCACGTTCGTTGCTCAATGCCAGTGCGGCAGGTAGCCGCGCAGCATCGAGCACCGCCTCGATGGCCGCCTGAACTGCCGGGCGGCCGCGCCCTTTACGCAATGCCGTGGCGCAGGTCGCCTCCAGCTTCTTGGGACTTTCTTCAGGAATCGGCATCTCCAATACCGGACGCTTGTGCGCCTGGTGAGCAAAACGCACCGCCACCGTACGTAGATCGTCGTCAGCAATGGCATCGATCATTCCCGACTTCAGCGCATCGACAGCGTTAACCCGCATGCCTGAGCAAATCAACTCGATGGCTGCTGCCATTCCCACCAGACGCGGCAAACGTTGCGTACCGCCAGCACCGGGAATGATGCCCAGCGTGACTTCTGGCAGCCCTAGCAGACAGGCCGGGCTGGCGATTCGTACATCGCAGCCCATGGCCAATTCAAAACCACCCCCTAACGCCGCGCCGTGTAGCGCGGCAACCACTGGTTTGGCACACGCCTCAATCGCGGCAATCACCTCCGGCAATTGCGGGTCCTGCAACGGCTGACCGAATTCGCGCAAATCGGAGCCGGCGATAAATCCTCGCCCCTGCCCGATGATCACTGCCGCACGCAGGTTGTCGTCACCGCTTACCCGCTCGATGGCTAACAGCAGTTCCCGGCGAACTTGCGCAGAGGCGGCGTTGATCGGAGGGTTGTCGATAATCAACACTGCAACGTCGCCGTCCCGCTCCATATGCACCACTGGCGCGAGGTTCATGGATTCAGCACCGCGACGCCGTCGGCGGCAATCACACCCTGGCCTTGCGGCAAGACAAACAGCGGATTGATTTCAGCCTCCTCAAGGCGCTCGCCCAACTGCGCGGCCATGTTCGAGAATGCGACGATGGCCGACACCAATGCTGGAACGTCAGATTGCGGACGTCCACGAAAGCCATTCAGCAGCGGCCAGGTTTTCAGCTCCTGAATCATGGCCAGCGCTTGTTCGCGATCCAGTCCGGCACCGGGTACCAACATGCGAAGGCTGGTGTCGTTGAACAGCTCGGCGGTGACGCCGCCCATGCCCAACAACACGGCAATACCCAACGGGTCACGGCGCAGGCCGAGAATCAATTCAACGCCACCCGGCACCATTTCCTGAACGATGAAATGCCCCACGGTTTCTCCGGTGTTGGCCTTGACCTCTTCTCGCATCCGCTCCAGTCGTGGACCGACGTCGAGCGCGTAAAGGTTGACCGCGACGCCGCCGACTTCACTTTTGTGGGTGATGTGACTGGACAGCAATTTGAGCACCACGCGCCCGCCCAGCTCACGGGTCGCTTCCTGCGCTTCGTCCGCGTTGGAAACGACGATTTCCCGTGCCACGGGCACACCGAAACGGGCAAACAATTGCTTGGCCTGCACTTCATTCAGCGAGCCATGCCCGAGGTCTGCCAGGTCCACCGATGTCTGAGTCATCGCTGGTGACGTTACAACAGCAGGACGCGACGCTTTGTCGAACATCGCAGCCAGTACCGAGGTGCAGCTTTCCGGCGTCGTAAACGCCGGCACCCCAAAAGCATTGAGTACGCTGGTCGCTTCCGGCGCATGCGGGCTGACATAGGCCAGCACCGGTTTGTCGCTGGTAGGCAGGCACTCCTTGATGGCGTTGGCCATCAACTCCGGCATTGCCAGGCCCGACGAACCGACAATCACCACGACCGCATCGTAGTTAGGGCTGTCCAACAGAATACGAATAGCGCCTCGCAACAGATCCGGTTGCAGGCCGGCGAGGGTCACATCGATGGGGTTACGATCCAGCGCGGCCGGGCCACCTTGCTGCAAGTCACGCAGACGCGCGGCAGTGCTTTCATCGGGGGCTGGCGTATCGAAACCGGCCATCCCCAGACTGTCGGCAACCAATGTGCCGGCCCCCCCTGTCGAGGTGAGGATGGCCACTCGCTTGCCACGCAACTGACGGGCCGATGACAGCGCAAGCGGCAGATCGAGTAAGTCGGCAAAGGTCTGGGCCCGGATGATGCCCAGTTGCTGGAACAGCGCGTCATACATCCGGTCGGCGCCAGCCATCGCGCCAGTATGGGATACCGCCGAGCGCGCACCGGACTCGGAGCGTCCAATCTTGAACACCACGATCGGTTTGCCGGCACGCGCGGCTTTAAGGGCAGCCTGGCGAAATTTTTCCGGGTTACGCAGGCCTTCCATGTACAGCGCGATCACTGAGGTCGCGTCGTCGTCGACCAGGTAGTCGACGAAGTCCGCCAGGTCCAGATCCGCCTCGTTGCTGGTGGAAATCAGCTTGGACAGACCGATGCCCCGCGACGCAGCGCGCGACAGCAATGCGCCAAGAATGCCCCCGCTCTGTGAGACAACAGCGATGCCACCGACGGGAAAATGCTCCATTTCCAGAGCACCACTCGCTGACAGGGTAATACCGTCGGTGAGGTTCACCAGGCCGATGGTGTTGGGTCCCAGCAAACGCATGCTGCCTGCCGCTTCCAGTAGCGCTTGCTGGCGCTTTCCACCCTCACCGTCCAGCTCGGTGTAACCGCTGGCCAGGACGATCGCAGCTGCTGTGCCACGTAACGCCAGGGCCCGTACTGCTTCGTGGGCTTTTTCAGCGCCGAGCAGGACGATGCCCACGTCCGGCGCTTCCGGGAGCGCTGCAATGTCGGCATAACACGGCAGGCCGGCAATTTCCTGATATCGCGGATTGACCGGGTAAATCGTCCCGTCAAAACCATGTTTTTTCAGATACGCGATCGGGCGGCCAGCGGTTTTGCTCGGATCCGACGACGCGCCGATGACGGCGACGCTGCGCGGACGCAACAGACGAGAAATAGCGTTCATCGGGTTATTCCTTACGCGAGGCGGCATTCAAAAAATCAGTCACGGCATCACGGTGCGCGCTGGTGCTGTAACACACCGCTTGCGCCTGACTCCCCTGAGCAAACACTTGTGCCGCAGAGAGCTCGAAGCTTTGATCCAGAATTGATTTGCCCAGCGCCAGCGCGGCTGCCGACCCTTGGCACAACTCCATCGCCCAGGCCTGTGCGTCGGCCAGCAAGGAGTCCGCCGGGCTCAAGCGGTCGGCGATACCCAGCGTCAATGCCTCGGCTGCGGCCACCGGTCGCCCGCTGAAAATCAGCTCTTTGGCCCGTGCCAGGCCCACCCGTCGCGGCAGGAAATACAAACCTCCACCGTCCGGAATCAAGCCGCGCTTGATATAGCTCCAGGTAAAACTGGCCGCCTGCGAGGCGATGACAAAATCACAGCTCAAGGCCATGTCCGCCCCCAACCCGGTAGCGGCACCATTTACGGCTGCAATCGTTGGCTTGGGCATCTTGTGTAACAGCGAAACCGTGTGATGCACGCGCTGCTGTCGACTCCAGCCGTTAAACGCCACTTCGCCTGCCGGTGCCTGCATGCGTTTGCTCATGCCACTGATATCACCGCCTGCACAAAAGCCTTTGCCGTTACCCGTCAAAACAACAGCACGTACCGAACTTTCCTGTGCCAGGTATTCCAGCGCGACAATCAATTCACTGCGCATTGCGTCACTGACTGCATTGCGTTTTTCGGGACGATTAAGTACCAAGATTGCAATGCCAGATTCAATACGCAAGTCGATAAGTTGTAATGCTTCCATATAAGAAACCTTGAAATTTTGAATGAAACTTCAATCAACCCAACTAACAGAAGGGTCTAGCCAACCACATTTAAACCGTGAAGATCAGTGCGAGCGCACTCAATCAATTGAGGGGCTTGGGTTTCTCACCCAGCAACTTTCCTGGCACAAAAACCATCAGCATTACAGCGCCCAGGGTGATAACACCGGCATAGATCTGGAACCCCAGATCGAAACTTCCCGACAAGTCCTTGATCAACCCCAGCAACGAGGGGGCCACCGCGCCGCCGATCGAGCCCAGGGTGGTAATCAATGCGATACCCGCCGCGGCACCGCCGCCCGTCATGTAGCTGGACGGCATGGAAAAGATCGTCGGCAAGGAAGAGTAATGTCCGGTAGCAATCATCGACAACAAGACAATGGACATGATCGGATCGTTACGAAACTCCGGCAGCAACGCCAACCCGATCGCCGCGCACAGCACAGGAATCACGGTGTGCAGGCGTCGCTCCATCTTGCGGTCGGAATGCCAGCCGACCATCAACATCCCGATGATGCCCATGAACGGTGGAATGGCCGCCAGGAATCCAACGTTGAGTATTTCGGCAATTCCGGAGTTTCTGATGATGGTCGGCGTCCAGAACGTCAGGGTGTTGGCACAGATGAAACTGGCAAACATGACGTAACTGATGACATAGACGCGAGGGTCACGCAGCACGCTCCATAACGAGCTGTGGCTACGATCGGACTTATTGCGGTGCTCTGCGCTCATGGCATCGGCAACGATGGCTTTCTGGGAAGGCGTCAGCCATTTGGCTTTCTCCGGGCGATCCGCCAGCAAGCTATAGGCGACGACACCCATGATGATCGAAGGCAGACCTTCAAGGATGAACATCCACTGCCAGCCGTGCATGCCCATGTAGGCCTGGAAGTTCTGCATGATCCAGCCCGACAGCGGACTGCCGAAAATACCGGACATGGGAATGGCGATAAAGAACATCGCGGTGATGCGGCCGCGGCGCTGTGCCGGGAACCAATAGCTCAAGTACAAAACGATACCTGGCAGGAACCCGGCTTCGGCACAACCGAGCAAAATACGCGCGATGTAGAACTCGGTCGGTGTACGCATGAAGGCAGTCAGGCACGTCACCAGGCCCCAGCAGACCATGATGCGCAACAACGTCTTGCGCGCACCGAGTTTGTCCAGCATCAGCGTACTGGGGATTTCGAACAGGATGAAGCCCACATAAAACAAGCCGGCGCCCAGACCATAAGCCGCATCACTAAAACCCAGATCGGATTTCAACTGAAGTTGGGCAATGCCAATATTGGTTCGGTCCAGATAGTTGAAAAAATAGCAGATAAACAAAATCGGTAACAATCTGAAGGCAATGGTTTTATATGTATTTTGTTTATCGATATCCGAGGATGCATTAGCAATGAGTGGCGTATCCAAAGTTCCGGTGTTCATGACTGTCTCCTTGTTAGGCAGTCGTTTATTTTTATTTTCACACTGCACGCGCTGATGTGCTGTTAAACACGACGGTGCCGATGAATTCTTTACTCGGACAGACATTGACGCAAATGAGTAATGGTTATAGTTTGGCCAACAAAATGTTAGCCATCGTCGAGTACATTTTATGAGGCGTCACCTGCCCCCGCTAAACCCCCTCAAAGCATTTGAAGCCGCTGCTCGCCACCTGAGCCTGACTCAGGCCGCGAATGAACTGCACGTCACCCAGGTTGCGATCAGCCGACAAGTGCGGCTCCTGGAGGAGAACCTCGGCGTGCAGTTGTTCCACCGTGGCCACCGCTCCATCAGTCTGACGCCGCAAGGGATACAACTGCAAAACGGCATCACCCACGCCTTCGATGAAATTGAAACCGTGACGAAAGCCATCAGCGTCCGTGGTCGACGCGACATCCTGTCGATCCAGGCTTACACCACCTTTGCCCAGCGCTGGCTGATACCGCTGCTGTCACGCTTCCATCAGGACTTTCCCAATATCGAGGTGCGGCTGACAGCCTCGTTGAACCCGGTGGATTTCGAACGGCAAAATATCGATGCAGCCATCCGCTCCGGTATGCCCAAGGACTGGCCTACCCTCAGCGCCGATTTCGTCGCCCCACTGGAGCTGATGCCGGTCATCAGCCCTCGCCTGCTCGAAAACGGTCCACCGTTATCGAGCCCCGCGGACTTGAGCAAACACACCTTGCTGCACTCCATCGCCCGCTCCGAGGACTGGACCTCATGGCTGCAAGCCAGCGGTGCGCACGCACTCAATGGTCATGGAGGCATCAAATTCGAAAACTCCGCCATGGCTTATGAAGCGGCTATCCAGGGGATGGGGATTGCCATTGGCATACGGGTATTGGTCACCCAATACCTGGCCAGCGGCGCATTGGTCACACCCTTCAAAGATTCGGTGCGGTTGCCGACCGGTTACTACCTGGTGAGACCTAACAATCGCCCTGAATCACAGGCGCTGAGGGTCTTCCGTCAGTACCTGATGGAAGACCTGCAACGCGCGGGCGCGATTTGAGCGCCAGGGTCAGCCAAGGCCCAGGTAAATGGTCTTGGCTTCCTGGTAGACGCGAATGCCGTAAAAACCCTTCTCCCGACCGATGCCGCTGTCTTTGAAGCCACCGAACGGCGTGGCAACGCTCAAGGCTTTGTAGGTGTTGATCCAGACCGTACCAGATTCAATTGCCCGGCCAACGCGCCAGGCTTTTTTGAACGACTCGGTCCAAATGCCGCAGCCCAAGCCATAAACGGTGCCATTGGCCTGGTCGATCAGATCGGCTTCGTCATCAAACGGCAGCACACACAGCACAGGGCCGAAAATTTCTTCCTGACACACCGTCGCCGTACTCGGCAGACCGGCAATGATGGTCGGCTCGTAATACGCCCCCTTCTCCAGTTCTGGTGCATCCGGACGTTTACCGCCCACTAGAATCTGACCGCCCTCCTCCAACGCTGAGGCGACGTAACGTTCAACCCGTTCGCGGTGAATAAAGGACGACAGTGACGCCACTTGACTCTGTGGCGCATCAGGTGGCCCGACACGCAGTGCACGAGTACGCTCAACGACACGCCCCAGGAACTCGTCGTAGATAGAGCGTTCGATGAACAACCGCGAACCGGCAATACATGATTGTCCGGAGGAACTGAAAATACCCATCACCACCGCATCGAGCGCCGCGTCGAGATCGGCGTCGGCGAAGACGATGTGTGGCGACTTTCCGCCCAGTTCCAGCGCTGTCGGCACCAGGCGTTCACCGGCGATTTTGGCTATGGTCCGCCCCGTGGCGGTGCCACCCGTGAACGAGATCATGCGCACATCAGGATGTTGTACCAGTGCCAGTCCGGCCTCTGGGCCGGACCCGGTCACAACGTTGAGAATGCCAGGCGGAAAACCGGCATCGATAAAAATTCGCCCCAACTCCAGCGCCAGGGTCGGCGTGAATTCGGAAGGCTTGAGCACCACAGCATTACCGGCAGCGACAGCTGCAGCGACTTTCTGAGCTTCCAGGGTCAAGGGCGAGTTCCAGGGCGTAATCGCTGCCACAACACCAAAGGGTTCGTAAACTACGGTCGACAGGTATTGCCCGCGTGATGGCGCAACTTCCGAAACCATGGTTTCGCAGATGCCCGCAAAATAGCGAAAGGCACCGGCAGCCGCAGCCGCCTGAAAGGAGCATTCGCTGAGCAGTTTGCCGTTTTCGCGCATTTGCTGAGCCGACAGCTGCGGGCCACGTTCGATGATCAACTCGGCGACCCGGTACAACAGACGTGCACGTTCGTGAGGGAGCATGTTGCGCCAGGAGGGCTGCCGTTGCGCCTGCAATGCGTTAGTCACTGCGTGATCGACATCAGCGGCGCTAGCCGATCCCACGTAACCGTTAAGCTCACCGGTTGCAGGGTTGACGGATTCGATGGGCACAGCATTGCCCTTGATCCATTCGCCGCCAATCAAAAAAGGCTGGATAGACATTCAAAACACTCCACTTCAGATCATTGTTATTCGAAAAACGAACTCTGTGGCTCGACTCTAGCGGTCCAGACAACCTCCACTCAAATGACTTAATGGCACTGCAAGCCCAACATTAAGTTGGGCTTGAGTACATGTCCCGTGCTGATCTCTCCAGCTGTTTTGGCGGCGGATTGTGGTAGCTGCAGCGATAAAAGCTCATTCACACCCACTTGGCCCACACCTTAATAAAAGTGTGTAACGCATCTGTAGCATTCGAGTCACCTCCTTACGGCCGCACTATCGTTTATGAAGTTTTTCTTCAAAGGGCATAGCCATTCAGAGGGGTTATCCGTCGCACGACCCGCCCCTACCATGAAGCGCCCCTTACCAAACAATGATGTTTTGAGGGCGTCCAGGAGCGATGAACAGACAATGTCAGGCCAAACTGCACTTGTATCGGGCTTAGCGTCACATCGCCGTAGCACCCACTACGGCATTGCCTTCGGATCGATAGCGGCGGTTATCTGGGGCGCATTTCTTGCCGTTTCCCGCCACGGGATTGGTGCCGGACTGCACGCCAGTGACCTTGCGTTCATTCGCTATGTCGTCGCCGGTGCAGTTCTGCTGCCGTGGGTGCTGATCCATTCACCTCGCACTCTGGCGGGTATCGGCTGGCGACGCGGCATCGTTTTATCGCTGCTGGCCGGTCCGCTCTTTGTACTGATTGGCGCAAGCGGCTACCTGTTCGCCCCCCTCGCCCACGGCGCAGTCATTCAGCTCGGCGTCCTGACACTCATGAGCGTCTGCCTTGCCGCCCTGCTGCTTCGCGAACACCTGAGAGCATCACGGATCATCGGGCTCGGCGTCATCATCGCTGGGCTGGTGACGATTGCAGGCCCAGGGATCCTGGATGGCCAGTCCCAAGCCTGGATCGGGGATTTGCTGTTTGCTGTCGCAGGGTCGATGTTCGCTGTGTTCACGGTGCTGGTTCGCCGCTGGAAGCTGGATGCCTTTGCCACAACCGCCGTCGTGTCGGCTCTCAGCGGTGTCTTTTATTCCCCTCTGTATTTGGCAGTGACGGGTACCCAGCGCCTGACTGCAGCGCCGATCGCCCTGCTCATCGAGCAAGGCGTTGTTCAAGGCCTTCTCTCGGGCATCGTTGCGCTCTTCATGTTCGCCCGCGCCGTGCATTACCTCGGCGCCGGTCGAGCCGCCCTCTTTCCTGAACTGGCTCCCGCCGTCGCGATTTTGCTCGGCGTGCCGTTAGTGGGAGAACTACCCACCATTGGCCAGTGGTGCGGCCTGGTCGTCTGTACGTTCGGATTGCTGATCGCATTGCGCAGTGGCGCCACCCGGGCTCGCTGAACCGCCTTCCTTCGTTGCTTACCTGAATATTAAGGAACTCCCATGACTGAATCATTGATGTCGGGCATCAAGACGCCCCCTGCGCCCTACTCGTTCGACGGACTGTTTATTAACGGAAAATGGCGCGCAGGCCTCGCAGGCTCCGTACTGAAAGTCAACAACCCCTATTCAAATGAACGCCTTGTCGAGATACATCAGGCCAATCTGGACGATGTTGACCGGGCCTGCCACGCGGCTGAATCGGCGCAATCACAATGGGCGCAAACCTTACCGGGAGAGCGCGCGGCCATCTTGCGCAGAGCCGTCGAAATCCTCGATACACGCCATGCCGAAGTCGTTGACTGGCTGATTCGCGAATCCGGCAGTACCCGCATGAAGGCTGAAATGGAATGGGGGGCCGCCCGCGCCATCATTCTAGATGCGTCTACGCTCCCGGCCCAGGTTTACGGTCGAATCATCGCCGGCGATATCCCCGGTAAAGAGAACCGCATCTATCGCAACCCGGTCGGGGTCATCGCGGTCATCAGCCCGTGGAACTGGCCACTGCATCTGACGTGCCGCACGCTCGCGCCAGCGATTGCCTTGGGCAACGCCGTCGTGGTCAAGCCTGCGAGTGAAACGCCGATCACGGGCGGATTGCTGATCGCCCGGATCTTTGAAGAAGCCGGGCTGCCGGCGGGTGTCCTCAACGTTGTGGTCGGTGATCCTGCGGTGATTGGCGATGGCTTTGTTCAACACCCTATACCTCGGGTCGTATCGTTCACCGGGTCGCTGGCCGTAGGTCGACGCATCGTGAGCAACATCGCTACCAGCCCACGGCTCAAGAAGATGATGCTGGAGCTCGGCGGCAATGCTCCGCTGGTGGTGCTTGACGATGCCGATCTCGAGTTGGCCGTGCAGGCGGCGGTGGTCAGCAAGTTCCTGCATCAGGGCCAAATCTGCGTCATTGCCAACCGAATACTGGTGCATGCAAAGCTCTACGACGAATTCGTCGAACGTTATGTCGCCCGCGTCCAGAACTTGAAAGTAGGCAATCCTGATGAGCCGGATACCGTCATCGGCCCATTGATCAGCCAAAAGCAATTGCTCAACGTGCAGCGTTCAATCGCGGCCGCCCATGCAGAAGGTGCTCGGCAACGCTTGGGTGGCCCGGCAGACGGCCTGATCGTGCCGCCTCACGTGTTCGATCGCATTACCCCGCAAATGGCGCTGGGTCGCAGCGAACTGTTTGGCCCCGTCGCGCCAATCCTTTCTTTCGCTAATGACGCCCAAGCGCTGCACATGGCCAACGACACCGAGTTCGGTCTTTCCAGTGCGGTCTTCTCCCGTGACACCTACCGGGCAGAACGCTTTGCTGCCGGTCTGAAAATAGGCATGACGCATATCAACGACATCACCGCCGTTGACTTGCCCAACATGCCGTTCGGTGGGGAAAAGAACTCCGGTCTGGGCCGCTTCGGTAGCGAAGGCCTGATTCATGAGTTAACGACCGAACACTGGATGTCGGTGCAGCACACGCCGCGCCAATACCCGTTCTGATAGCACAAACCCGGCTCAAGGACGCTCGAAAGAAGCGGCGACCGGGATTGTAAAGCAACCGACAACTTCACCGTTTCGCTGGCCCAAAAAAAATAATCTTCCAGCAATCCGCACCTGAAAAACTGGAGATTCACGCATGAAAAACTGGTTAGCGAACATCAGCGTCAAAATGAAACTGGCACTGGGGTTTGGCATGGTGCTGATCCTGACTGTCTTACTGGCGTTGGCAGGCTGGACTAGCATCAGCAGCCTGATCGGCAGAACCGACCGCATGATGGACATTGCCCGGCTCAATGAAGACTTGACGACATTTCGCGTAGCCCGTCTGCAGTACATGCTTTCCAATGGCGATGAGAGCAAGGCTCAAGATCTGCAAGCCGCACTGGAGGGTTTCAAGACCAATCAACAGAACCTTCAGTCACACTTTACCAACCCGAAAAACCTGAAACTGCTCGAACAAATAGGCGAGGTCATTCTCGACTATCGAAAGGTAATCAACCAAATGCGTGCCGCCTATAGCTCGGCGCAAACCGCTGTCGCCGAGATAGAAACGAACGACTCAAAAGCCAATGCATTGGTCGCCACCATCCCGATGTCGCCACCACAAGAGGCTACTGGTGAAAGCCATCCCGAGCAAAACCTGGCGATCGCCAAAGTAAAAGAAAGCCTGTTGCTGGCGCACTACCAAGTACGTGACTACACCCGCACCAGCAATTTCTTGCCGACGACCGAGCAAGCGGCTCTCCATCAACTCGATGCAGCCCTCAACGGGCTAGAGCCGTTGAAAACCGCCATCGGGCAAGCCCGGGTCGAAAGCATCAAACAGCTGGAAACCGTGCTGCTCGCCTATCGCACATCGATTTTGCACTTCAAACGGGCCACCACTGACATCGCGGCAGCCAGAACCGACATGCTGGATAACGCGCCCAAAATCATCCAACTGAGCGAGGCGTTGTACAACGCGCAGTTCAACTTGCGGGATCAGGACGTCAGCCAGGCACGAAGCCTGCAAATTGCCGGGGCCTTGATTGCACTGATCCTTGGCGTGTTAGCCGCCGTCATCATCACAAGGCAGATCACCGGGCCTTTGCGAGAAACCCTGGAGATTGTCGATCGAATCGCCTCCGGGGATCTGTCGCAAACCCGCTTGGTTGTCCGGCGCGATGAGATGGGGGTCCTGCAACAGGACGTCCAGCGCATGGGCACGACGTTGCGCGACCTGATTGGCGGCATTCGTGACAGCGTCACCCAGATAGCCAGTGCTGCCGAAGAGCTGTCGGCTGTCACCGAGCAAACCAGCGCCGGGGTGAACAACCAAAAGGCTGAGACTGACCAGGTCGCCGCGGCCATGCATGAGATGTCAGCCACCGTGCATGAAGTCGCACGCAATGCCGGGCAAGCCTCGCTCGCCACTTCCGAGGCCAATAAAGAGGCCCGCGACGGTGACAGGCTCGTCGGTGAAGTCATTGATCAGATCGAGCAGCTGTCCCGAGAAGTGACACGCTCTTCCGATGCGATGGAGGTGTTCGAACAGGAAAGCGGCAGGATCGGCAAAGTGATGGATGTGATCAAGGCCGTGGCCGAACAAACCAATTTGCTGGCCCTCAACGCGGCCATCGAGGCCGCTCGTGCCGGTGAAGCCGGTCGAGGGTTCGCGGTAGTCGCCGATGAAGTGCGCAGCCTCGCCAAGCGAACCCAGCAATCCACCGAAGAAATCGAAAACCTGGTGAGCGGTTTACAGAATGGCTCGCGCCAGGTGTCGCAAACCATGGTCAATGCCAGAAGCCTGACCGATAGCAGCGTCGCTCTGAGCCGAAAGGCCGGCTTGTCCCTGGGAAGCATTGCCAGAACGGTGTCCAACATCGAGGCGATGAACCTGCAAATCGCGACCGCCGCCAAACAGCAAAGCTCGGTGGCCGATGAGATCAGCCGCAATGTCCTTAACGTACGGGACATCTCAGAACAAACGGCCGCCGCCAGCGAAGAAACGGCCAGCGCCAGCGTCGAACTCGCCGGCCTGGGTAATCAATTGCAATTGCTGACCAACCATTTTCGACTGTAAGCCGGACCCGGAGTTACCCGTCCCATGAACACCGCGAGCCAATTCAAAGCAATGATGCAAGCGATGCAATCCGGCACAGCCACCCAGGTACTGGCCACCGTGGTCAAAGTAGAAGGTTCGGCCTATCGACGTCCCGGCGCACGGATGATGATTGCCGAGCAAGGCGTGCGAATCGGCACGATCAGCGGTGGTTGCCTGGAATCGGACGTGGCAAAAAAGGCCTGGTGGTTGACGGCCAGCGGCCAGCCGAGCATTCAACGCTACAGCACAGCAACGGATGACGAGGCCTTGATGAGATCGAACAAACCTTCGGCCTGGGTTGCAACGGGACGGTGCACGTGTTGCTGGAGCGCCTGCTGACCGATGCGCCCTACTTGCCGTTCGACCTGCTACGCGACGTGGTGACCAGCGGTCGACCCGCCGTACTGGCGACCGTCATCGGTATCAATGGACATACCCGAGCGAACATTGCCGAACGGATAGCCCTTGACTGCAATGGTCAACTCCGTATGGAGTCCACTGCATTGGGTAAGCTTGCACAATTACCCGAAGACCTTGATCGAGTGCTGGAACAACGACGCACCGCAGTGCATCGCTACCGTTACGACGACGGCGAAATCGAAGTATTGATCGAGTTCATCCCGCCCCCACGCCGACTGGTGATCTTCGGTGCCGGTCACGACGCTACCCCGCTGATGCTGATCGCAAAAATGCAAGGCTGGCGAGTCACGATCATCGACAGCAGAAGCCATTTCGCCCGTCCGGAACGGTTTCCCGAAGCCGACCAGGTTCTGACCGTAGCGATCAATCCGGATGCCATCGATGCCGATGCCCCTGATCTGCCAACCCTGACAGACGGCGCGGCTGTCGCGATCATGACTCACAGCTTTTCCCAAGACCTGTTCTGGTTGCATCGGGTGTTGAATGGCCCCGCCGCCTACATCGGCCAACTCGGGCCACGAAACCGTACCGAAAGGCTGCTCGCACACATCCAGGAAACCACCCCTCTGCTGCCAGGACTGGCCAGGCTTCATTACCCCATGGGCCTGGACATCGGTGGAGACGGCCCGGAGGCCGTGGCGCTGGCGGTGCTGGCGGAAATGACCGCTGTGCTCAATGAGCGCAGCGGCCAAATGTTGAAGTGGCGGGAACGTCCGATCCACGATTCAGAGCTGCGCATCACAGCCTCAAGCTGATCGCGCAGCGTTGTTCAGAAGGCTCGATCCGACTCAGGAACTTGCCAGTTCACGGGGATCGACAGGCAGCTTGCGCAGCCGCTTTCCCGTCGCCGCAAACACCGCGTTCACCACCGCCGGCGCAATCGTCACCGTGGACACTTCACCGATCCCGCCGGGTGTTTCATTGCTGTCGAGCAGGTGCGTTTCGATGACGGGCGTTTCATTCATCCGCAACACGCGATAGGTGTCGAAATTGCCCTGTTCAATTCGCCCGTCCTTGAAGGTGATGTTGCCGAACAAGGAGGCACTCAGACCAAAAACAGCCCCGCCCTGCATCTGCGCCACAACACTGTCGGGAACGATGGATCGACCGCAATCCACCACGCACGTCACCTTGTGCACGCTGACCTGCCCACGTGGATCGACACTCACCTCCGCCACCTGGGCGGCATAAGTACCGAAGCAGAATGTCAGGGCGACACCCCGGCCATGACCCTTTTCCAGGGGCGTTCCCCACCCTGACTTTTGCGCGACAGCCTCCAGCACTTTGCGCGCCCGAGGATGCTTGTCCAACAGCGCCAGGCGATAGGCCACCGGATCCTGGCCGGCACTGGCGGCCAGTTCATCGATGAACCCTTCGACCATGAACACGTTTTGCGTATGCCCGACGCCCCGCCAGAAACCGGTGGTGATGCCTGTTGGCGGCTCATGGCGGATGTAGCTGACACCGATGTTGGGAAAATCGTAGGGGCCGCTCGGGTCGCGCGTGGCATCGCCATCGACGCCGTTGGCGAAACGCGCCGGCAACCAGCGGGCGAGGATCGAGGAGCCGGTGACTTTGTGCGTCCACGCAATCGGCCGGCCCTGCGCATCCAGCCCGGCACTCAGGTGATTGAAATGATAAGGGCGCAACGTGCTGTGACGGGTGTCTTCCTCCCGGGACCAAATGACCTTGAGCGGGAACGCGACCTGCTTCGCAAACGCTACAGCCTGGGCGACAAAATCCACGTCCAGTCGACGACCAAAGCCACCGCCCAACAGGTGGTTGTGCACCTGAACCTGGGCCTCGGCCAACCCGGTCAGCTGCGCGGCCACGGCTTGCGCGCGAGCCGGCACTTGAGTCCCCAGCCACAGGTCGCAGCCGTGCGCCCGGACATGCACCGTGCAGTTCATCGGCTCCATGCAGGCATGGGCCAAAAAGGGCACCTGATAGACCGCCTCGAATTTTTTGTCGGCTTGCGCCAGCGCCTGCTCGGCATTGCCAACGTTGCGCACCACCGTGCCGGCCGGCTGCGACGCCTGTTCGATCGCCGTCAGCATTTGCGCCGTGGAATATTGCGCATTGGCGCCTTCGTTCCATTGGATATCAAGCAGGGCCAGCGCTTTGCGCGCCGCGCCCATATGCTCGGCAACCACAGCCACCGCGTTCTCGATCCGAATGACCCGCAGCACGCCTTTGACCGCCATGGCGGCACGCTCATCGACACTGGCGAGGGTGCCGCCGATGACCGGACAGGCCATCACTGCGGCGACCTTGACCCCGTCCGGCCGGGCATCGATGCCATACAAAGCGCTACCGTTGACCTTGCCCGGCGAATCGGTGCGCTTGCTCGTGAGCCCGATCAACTGGAAGTGCTCCGGGGTTTTCAGCTCAACCTTTTCCGGGGCCGGCAACGTCGCGGCCTTCTCTACCAACTCGCCATAGGCAAGGGTGCGCTTACTGGGCTCGTGACGGACAACGCCTTCGCGGGCCACACATCCGCTGGGGGCAACCCCCCATTGCAGCGCTGCCGCTTGAATCAACAGCGTGCGGGCAGTCGCGCCAGCCTGACGCAATGGCTCCCAGGCGCTACGGATCGACGTCGACCCACCAGTCACTTGAAACCCCAGCAACGGATTGGCGTAACGACTGTTATCGGCCGGGGCGTGCTCGATCACCACTTGATCGAGCCGCACCGCCAGCTCTTCAGCGATTAACACCGGGATCGAGGTGTAAGTCCCCTGCCCCATCTCCACCTGCGCGATGGTGAAGGTTACCTTGCCCTGGCGGTCAACCCGGATGAATGCATTGGGCTCGAACGCCTGGGCAGAGTCGGCGAAGCTGTCACCGATGGCCCCTGGCAACGCAAGACTCAGCAGCAAACCGCCGCCGCTGGCCGCACCGATTTTCAGAAATCCTCGGCGCGAGACTGTGACTGTATCGACCTTCATGCTCATGCCCCCACCTTGACGAACGTCGTCTGACCGGCGGCCTGTTTAATCGCGGCGTGAATTCGCACATAGGTGCCGCAGCGACAAATATTGCCCGACATCGCGTTATCGATATCGCTGTCACTCGGGTTGGGATTGCTCGCCAGCAACGCACTGGCGGACATGATCTGCCCGGACTGGCAGTAGCCACATTGCACAACCTCCAGCGCCTGCCAGGCCTGCTGGATTTTCTTTCCGGCGGTGGTATCGCCGACCGCCTCGATGGTGGTGATGTCGGCCTGGGCGGCCGCACTCACCGGCAATACGCAAGAGCGCAACGCCACACCATTCATATGCACCGTGCACGCACCGCACAAGGCCATGCCGCAACCGAATTTGGTGCCCGTCATACCGAGTACATCTCGCAGAACCCAGAGCAACGGGGTGTCGTCGTCGACATCGACCGTGTGCACGGTTCCATTTATCTTCAAAGTCTGAGCCATGTTCACCTCTTGCCAGTCAATGGGTTAGCGGCTCGGCAGACTCCGCCACTGATCAAAACGCTACCGGCCATCCTAGGACCAACTCGGCCCTCAGAGAATTTACACAGCCTTCATAGGCTTTGAAGTCCGACTAACAAGAGTGATCAAACGTGGGTAACTAATGACGGGGCCCGCATGAACGATGGCAACAGACTGAGTTCAGCCTTCAAAGAATTCGTAGCGACTCCGATGGGTGTAACGGCGGCGCATCGGAAAAATGCCCCCCCGACGGATCACGCAAGAAGTCGATGAGCGCCCTGAGCTTGCGGGTCACCCGGCGGCGATCGGAGTAATACAACGTGAACCCGGGGAGTTCCGGCCCCCAGTCTTCGAACAGGCTGACCAACTCGCCACGCTCGATGAACCGGTCGATGTAGCCGCTGATCATGTAACCGATACCGTTGCCGTCCAGCGCACTTTGCACCAGGGCGGCCGAATCATTGACAATCAGTCGGCCGCGCACGGGCAGTTGCAGGGTTTCCTTGCCCTTGGCCAGATCCCAGCGCTCGATCACGCCGCCGGAGGATCGAAAGCAAATGCAGTTGTGATTGAGCAGGTCGGTGGGATGCTCGGGCATGCCGTGACGCGCCAGATAGGCGGGAGAAGCAATAATGCGCATGCGCACTTTCGGGCCGACCTTGATGGCAACCATGTCGCGCTCGACAAAATCGCCAAAGCGAATGCCGGCGTCAAAGCCCAGCCGAACGATATCGACGAACGCATTCTCCATGCTGATTTCCAGATCGATCTGCGGATACGTCTCTAAAAAGGCCGACAACATGGGTTGCAGAATCGACATGTAGGCTGAGCGAGGGACGTTCAAGCGCAGCAGCCCGGAGGGCGATCCCGTCGTGTCGCCCAGTTCCAGCGCCGCTGACGTCAACACGTTCACGGCGGGCTGTACTTTGGCCAAAAATCCGATACCGGCCTCGGTCAGCCCCACGCTACGGGTGGTGCGATTGAACAACGCGGTTCCCAGACGCCGCTCAAGATTGCGGATGACCTGGCTGACGGCCGAAGGTGAAACACCCAGCCTGACCGCCGCTGCGGAGAAACTGGAATGCTCGGCGACACAGACAAAGGTCACGAGCCCATCAAGTTGATCCTGGCGCATGATCGCCCCCCCCGCAAAATCGATTTTTATACCACATGCATTATGAAGAATGACTTCAAGGCCTGAGTCAAATCCGGCGTATTGTCCGTCCCGAGGGAACCCTGAAGACTCTGCGCATCATCGGAGGAATCATCATGTCTATCGAACACCAGACTCGACAACCACAGAAAACCTGGCTGATCACCGGCGTCAGCTCCGGTTTTGGCAAGGCGCTGGCCACGACCCTGCTGTCAGCCGGACACCGCGTCGTCGGCACGGTGCGCAACAAGGCCGCACGCCAAGATTTCGATCAACTGAAACCCGGCTACTCGTTCGGACGCCTGCTGGACGTTACCCACAGCACCACCATCCCGGGTGTGGTCGCAGACATCGAAACCACTATTGGTGCCATCGATGTACTGGTCAATAACGCCGGCTACGGTCATGAGGGTTTGATCGAAGAATCATCGCTGGAAGATTTTCGCCAGCAATTCGAGGTCAACGTGTTCGGTGCCGTGGCCATGATCAAGGCTGTGCTGCCGTTTATGCGTGAGCGTCGCAGCGGGCACATCCTGAACATTACCTCGATGGGCGGATTGACCACGTTCCCAGGACTTGGGGTTTATCACGGCAGCAAATTCGCGCTGGAAGGTATTTCCGAGACTCTGGGCAAAGAGGTCAGGCCGTTCGGCATCGCGGTCACCGCCATTGAACCCGGTGCCTTTCGCACGGATTGGGCCGGCCGCTCCATGGTCCGGGCAGAACGCTCCATCGGCGACTACGACGCGACTTTCGACAGTCAACGCAAGGCACGACTGGAACGCAGCGGCCAGCAAGCCGGCGATCCGCTCAAGGCAGCCCTGGCCATCATGCAGGTCGTGGCCTCGCCGACGCCTCCTGCCCACCTGTTGCTAGGTCGCGACGCGCTGCAATTCGTGAAAGAAAAGCTCGCGACGCTGCAGGCGGAAATAGCGCAATGGGAAACGGTTTCCCAGAGAACCGATTTCGCCTGATGGCAAAGCATTTATTCGACGACTCAGATGTCACTCGACGCATCCCAATACGGTGGAGAACCGAAACGCTCGACAAGGAAGTCGACAAACGCACGGACCGTTTTCGAGACCCGACGATTAGGCTGGTACACCGCGTAAATGGCGCCGCCATCCCCCCCGAGCCCTACCTCCCATTCAGGTAGAACGACGCGCAGGCGCTCGGCCTCGATATCGGCTCCGACGAGCCAGCTAGGCAGCAGAACCAGGCCCATGCCACCAATCGCCGCTTCTCGAAGCACCTCGGAATTGTTCGTGCGCAGACTGCCGCTGACGCGGACGGACTCCTGGGAACGTCCCGAAAACCGCCAGAGGCTATGGCCTCGGGTGTAGGAGAAGGTCAGGCAATTATGGCTGGCAAGATCGGCGGGCGATCGAGGTGTTCCCCACTGATCGCAGTACTCCGGACTCGCACACACCAACCGGCGATGAGGTGCAATCTTGCGTGCGACAACGCTTGAAGTTTCGACGCTGCCTAGGCGGATGGCCAGGTCCAGCCGCTCCCCCACCAGATCGACAACGTCGTCCGACAACGTCAGATCCAGCCGAATCTCTGGATACAGCCTGGCAAAGGCCGGGATGGCAGGAGCGATATGCAGGCGCGCGAACGTCACAGACAGGCTCACCCTCAAAAGCCCACGAGGCGGGCCTGCCGCCTCACTGACTTCAAGGTTGGCGTTTTCCAGGTCTCCCAGAATACGCACCGCATGCTCGAAATAGCTCTCGCCCATGCCGGTCAAGGTCACGCTGCGTGTCGATCGGTTGAGCAGCTGTGTCCCGAGGCTTCTCTCCAAGGCGTCGACCTGGCGTGTCACCGACGAAGTGGCCACCCCCATCTGCCGCCCGGCGGGCGCGAAACCGCCGCTCTCGATAACCGCGACAAAGGCCTTCAGCGCTGCGAATGTGTCCATGTACCACCTTTGCGTTTTGTGCAATGAGCCTCGCCGATTTTGCCCAATTATCAAGCCTGCCGCTACGACCTACAGTGACATCCAAGCGAGGTGCAATCATGCCAACTCTGATCGATGTCACATCAACGTTCATTTTTCCTCAGTACTTTTTTAGCCGCGAAAGCGATCGTCGGAGCGTGAACCCATGAAGACGCCTGGACTGTCTCATCGACGTGCACTGATCATCGGCGGATCGCTCGGCGGCCTGTTCACGGGCAACTTGCTGCGACGTGCCGGGTGGGAGGTCGATATTTATGAGCGCTCGCCGCACAACCTCGACAGCCGTGGTGGAGGCATTGTTCTTCAACCCGAAGTCATCGAGGTTTTCCGTCAGACCGGTGTGGACCTCCAGGCGCTTGAGCTCGGCGTCCAGTCCCGGACACGCACTGTATTCAGGCCTGACGGCTCGATCCAGAGCAAGCATGTTGCGCCCCAGACCCAAACATCGTGGTCGCTCATCTACTCGACAATGAGGGCGGCTTTCGGTGAGGAACATTATCACCAGGGCCGCAAACTGAATGGCGTCAGCCAAACGCCGGACCACCGCGTAACGGCGCTGTTCGAGGACGGAACCCAAGAGACGGCTGACCTTCTGGTGGGTGCCGATGGCAGCAACTCCACTGTGCGCCATCTGCTGTGGCCCGATGAACAACCGACCTACGCCGGTTATCTGGCCTGGCGTGGCCTGGTCCGCGAAGACGAAATGCCGGCCGTCGCCCGTGAAGCCTTATTGGGTGATTTCAGTTTCGCCAGCAACGTGCGCTCGCACATCCTCGGCTATCTCGTTCCCGGTGATGACAACGATACGCGCCCTGGACACCGGCTCTACAACTGGGTCTGGTATCGCGTCGCCGATAACGCGCAATTGCACAACATCATGACCGACGCAGAGGGTCGCGACCGTGGCTATTCGATTCCCGAGGGAAAGCTCGCGTCCCGTTGGCGCGAGCACCTTTATCGTGAGGCCGATGCGCTGCTGCCGGCGCCTTTGCGTGCCGTGGTCAGCGCCACCACGCAACCCTTTGCCCAGGCGATCCGGGATCTTGCGGTCGATCACATGGTCGACGGTCGCGTCATTCTGCTCGGCGATGCCGCCTCCATTCCAAGGCCTCACACCGCTGCAAGTACATCGAAGGCCGCTGCCAACGCCCTCTCGTTGCTGACGGTCCTGGAAACCTTTCCAGACGATCCCGACCAGGCGCTCATCCACTGGGAACCCCAGCAACTGGCGCTCGGCAGGTATCTGCGCGACCAGGGCAGCCGCATCGGTAATCACCTTTTGTTCCAGACGTCACGCTCAGTCGCCACCCGATAAACGCAATCGCTTTTCTTTCGCCAAGCCCTAGGAGGACGTCCATGAAATTCCTGTTTGAAGACGAATCTTTTTCTTTCGAAACCCTGCGCACGGCCGGTTTCGCCAACTACGGCGGCGCCGACCTCGGTGAGGTCCTGGTAACGGCACGCGCCATTCCTGAAGGCGATGAAAACGCCTGGTTGACACAGTGGGAAGCCACGGCCGATCGCGTGGCGAAAATCGGCGAGAAATCACTTGCCGCAGGCCATCACGTCAGTGCGTGCCAAGCCTTCTTTCGCGCCTCGAATTACTACCGTACGGCAGAGTTCTTCAAGCGCGTCAGTCCGGTCAACGATGCCGATGTAGCCCGGTTATCCGGTCGCTCAACGCAGACCTTCATTCAGGCCGCCCAACTGCTCGATACGCCTTTCGAGATCGTCGAGATCCCCTACGAGAATACGACGCTGCCCGGCTATCTGTTCCTGGCCGACCGCACCGGCGAACCCAAACCAACCATCATCTACAACAACGGCTTCGATTCGACCCAAGAGGAATCGTATGTCGCCATCGGTGCGGCAGCCTTGAGTCGTGGCTACAACGTGCTCGCGTTCGACGGCCCTGGCCAGGGTGCGGCCATCCGCGAGTCGAAACTGACGTTCCGTCATGACTGGGAAAAAGTGATCACGCCGGTCATCGATTTCGCCCTGACCCGCAAGGAAGTGGCACCAGACAAGATCGCTCTGTTCGGCTACAGCCTGGGCAGCTACCTTGTCGCCCGTGCCGCCGCCTTCGATCACCGGCCTGCGGCAATCATCCTCGACGACGGCATTTTGGACTTCCATACCGCCTTCGAACACATGCTGCCGCCGTACCTGGTGTCGTGGATCCATGCGCAGAAAGACGACGAGGCCGATTCGGTGCTGCGAATGATCATGGCCCTCAAAACCGGCCCGCGCTGGGCCATGCAGAACGGTATGTGGACCTTCGGCACCTCCTCACCCAGCGAGTTCGTCCGTAAGAGCAAGCTCTACACGCTGGCCGGTATTGCCGGCGATATCACCGCGGCGACGCTGGTGCTCGATGCCGAGAGCGACCAGTTCCTCAAAGGCCAGCCTCAGGCAATCCACGCCGCGCTGAATTCAGCGAAACAGATGGTGACGCTGACCGAGGCAGAAGGTGCCGGTGAGCATTGCCATATGGGCGCGATGTTTCGCGCGCATCAGACCATCTTCGACTGGCTGGACGAAACCCTGGCCGGCCTCTGACCACCCTGCGCGCTTTGCCGCTGGCCCATGCCCGGCCGAGCGCCTTTCTTACCTTACGCAAAACGTGACAACTTTTCCAAGGAGTAACACCTTGAGCACTCATCTTTTTCAACCGATCGCGCTGGGCGCTTCCACCTTGCAACACCGGGTGGCCATGGCCCCGCTGACACGCTCCCGTGCCGGCCAACCTGGCGATGTACCGACCGAAATGAATGTCGAGTATTACCGGCAACGCGCCGGCGCGGCCTTCATCATCACCGAGGCCACGCAGATCTCCCGACAAGGCCAGGGCTACGCATGGACCCCGGGCATCTACAGCGAAGAACAGGTCCAGGCCTGGCAAGCCGTTAGCGAGGCCGTTCACAGCCGCGCCGGCACGATCTTCATGCAGTTGTGGCATGTCGGTCGCGTCTCCCATCCGACCTTCCAGCCCGATGGCGCACTGCCGGTCGCGCCGAGCGCACTGCCGGTACCCGGTAAGACCTTCATTGTCGATGATCAAGGCAATGGCATCTGGGGTGATGTTCCTGTCCCTCAGGAACTGACCTTCGAGGGCATCCAGGAGATCATCGGCGACTATCGCCGCGCGGCACGTAACGCCATCCGCGCGGGCATGGACGGGGTCGAAATTCACGCCGGTAACGGCTACCTGCTCGACCAGTTCATCAACAGCAACAGTAATCATCGCCAGGATAGCTACGGCGGCAACATTGAAAACCGCGCCCGTCTGCTGCTGGAAGTGGTCGAGGCCGTTGTCGACGAAGTGGGTGCGGAACGGGTCGGGGTGCGCTTGACACCGATGGGCCGATTCATGGGCATGGGGGACGAAACACCGCAAGCCACCTTCAGCCATATCGTCAGCCGGCTCAACGACTGGAACCTGGCCTATCTGCACCTGGTGGAACCGGCCGTTGTCGGGACCGTGAAGGATGAAAATTTCGACCCGCGCTGGGATGAAATCATCCACCAGCTCAGAACGCTGCACCGTGGCGTGCTGATGTTGGCCGGCGGCTACACCGGCGAAAGTGCCGAGCAGGCGTTGGCAAAGGGTCGAGCCGACATCATCGCGTTCGGACGGCCGTTTATTGCCAATCCGGACCTGCCTGTACGCCTGCGAGACAACCTACCGTTGAACGAACCCGACCCCGCGACCTTTTTCGGTGGCGACAGCCGCGGTTATATCGACTATCCAGCCCATTCTTAAGACGGTACGGCGTTGCCGGTCAGCCGCCCGCTTCCAGCGCCAGTTCCGAGCTGATGGTGTCAATCAATGCCCGGACACGGCGCGGCAGGACACGAACCGGTGGATACACAATCTGCAGCGCCGTTTGACCGGGCGAATAATCAGGCAGAACTTCCACCAGTCGTCCAGCGGCGAGATCTGCCTGGACATCCCAAACGGATTTGTTGCAGATGCCGTGCCCGTCCAGGCACCACTGCCTGACCAGCCCCCCGTTATTCGCCACCCTCCGCCCCCTGACCACTACGCGATAAGCCTCGCTCGCCACACGGAACGTCCAGACCCGATCGATGTTGGTGCCAAAACGCATGACGATGCAGTCATGCTGCGCCAGATCGTCCGGGTGTTCCGGGGTGCCATTGCGCTCAAGGTATTGAGGTGCCGCGCAGACCACGCGCCGGTTCTCGCCAATCGGCTTGGACCGTAGCGTGCTGTCTGCCAATAGCCCGTAACGCACAGCAAAGTCGATCCCTTGACTGACCAGGTCGACGAAACCATCGGTGAGATTGAGGTCGATTGTCACCGAGGGATGCTCGGCCAGAAACCGGTCAAGGATCGGCACGATCTGCGATTGCCCGAGATCGACCGGCGCGCTTAGACGAATGAGCCCGGAGATTTTTTGCGTCCCCAAGCGGATGCTGCTTTCCAGTTCATCGGCTTCGGCCAGCAGGCGGCGGGCCCCATCGGCCAGCAGTCGACCTTCGTCAGTCAGGCTGATAGAGCGCGTTGTGCGGGTGAGCAAACTCGCGCCGTAATAGCCCTCGAGCATCGCCAGACGCTCGGAGACTGAAGCGGGAGACAGCCCCAGCTCCCGGCCTGCGGCAGAGAGGCCGCCCTTCTCGACGATCATCAGGAACAGCGCCAGGTTATCCAGGGTCATTTCTTCGGAATTCCCGAAATATAATTTCGAATCCTAAGCAATTATCAAATTTCTGCGCAATGTCTATCTTCGCAACAACAACCGGCAGGAGATAGCCATGCACCTTGATCACTTCACCATCAGGACTCGCGACATCGCTGGCACCCGCGATTTCTTTCGTACCGTATTCGATTTGCAGGACGGCGAACGTCCGCAAGCCATCAAACGAATTCCCGGCCACTGGCTGTACACCGATGGCCAGCCACTGGTTCACATCATCGGCACCCAAGGCTATGGCATCGACCACGCCGCCGAAGCGATTGACCACGTGGGTTTTCGCATCGAAGGGTACGGCGCATTCCGGCAGAAGCTTGAACGCCTGGGCATTCGTTACTCAACCATGGACCTGGAAGAGCTGCAGGAACGTCGCCTGTTCTTCCGCGCCCCCGGTGGGCCCCTTCTCGAAGCCGTCTTTTCCGAACCCGTTCCACAGGAGACTCACCATGACTTTCACTGAAAACACCGTCTCTGTCGTCATCGGCGGTAACAGCGGGATCGGCCAGGCAGTGGTCACCGCACTGGCCGCGCGACCTGGCCAGGTCAATAGCGCCAGTCGCCGCACCGGGCTGGACATCAGCGACGAACAATCCGTGGAGCAGTACTTCGCCGCCCTCGGCCGGGTCGATCACGTCGTCTTCACGGCCGGTTCACAGGCCCCCGGCGGCAAAGTGACGGACGTCAACATGAGTGAGGCGAAAGCCGCTTTCGACGTCAAGTTCTGGGGCTCGCTCGCCGTCGCCAAGGCGGCCGCAAAACATATCCGCCCTGGCGGCACGCTGACGCTGACCTCAGGCTTTCTGGCTCGCAGAACCGTACCCGGCACCTTCGTCAAGACCGCCATGAACGCCGCGCTTGAAGCCGTGGCCAAGATCCTAGCGCGGGAGCTCAGCCCCATTCGCGTCAACGTCATCAGCCCTGGCCTGACGGATACCGAGGCTTACCAGGCGATGAACAGCGAGGCTCGCCACGCCATGCTCGAACGCGCCGCCGCCAGTTTGCCGGCGGGCCGGTTTGGTCGTGCGCAAGACCTTGCCATGGGCTACCTGAGCGTTATCGACAATCCCTTTATCACTGGCGCCGTCATCGATATCGATGGCGGTGCACTGATCAACTGACTTTTACGAAAGGAGAGCTTTCATGTCACTGACTTCAAGAATGCCGATTCAGATCTGGATCCTGACCCTTTCCGCCTTCGCGATCGGCACCGCCGAATTTCTTATCGCGGGCATCCTGCCCCAGGTGGCCGACAGCCTGAAAATCAGCACCGGACAAGCAGGCAACCTGATCACCGCCTATGCCCTCGCCATTGTGATCGGCGGCCCCCTCCTGACGTTGTGGTTGGCACGCTTCGAAAAACGCAATGTGCTGATCGTGCTCATGGGACTGTTTGTCGCCGGTAACCTGATTGCCGCCTTTAGCACCGACTACACGACGCTGATTATCAGCCGTGTGGTGGCGGGCCTGACCCAAGGCCCCTTCTACGGGATCGGCGCGGTCGTCGCGACACGCATGGTGGCCGACAACATGGCCGGCAGAGCGGTTGGTCAGATGTTCGGCGGCCTGACCCTCGCCAACGTGCTGGGCGTACCGGCGGGTGCCTGGATCGGCAATGCCTTCGACTGGCACAGCACGTTTCTCGTCGTCGCGGTCATGGGGGTCGTCGCGATGCTGATGATCGCTGTCACGATCCAACGCAGCCCCGAAGACAAACCGGCCTCGGTACTGGCCCAGCTCTCGGTTTTTCGTGACCGCAACCTTCTGGCCAGCCTGGCCTTCACCATGCTCGGCTGGGTCGGCTTCATGACGCTGTACGGGTACATCGCACCGGTTGCCGAACAGATCGCCGGATTTGACCGCAGTGCAATCACTTGGGTGCTGGTGGTTGTCGGTGCCGGCCTGGTCGTCGGCAACAGCATCGGCGGCCGCACCGCTGACGCCAACCTTCACCGCTCGCTGATCGTCTGGCCGATCGCAATGATCGCCGCGCTGGTGCTGGTCGGCTTCCTGGCCCCTTACAAATGGTTGTTCCTGATCGCGGCCTTCATCTATGGCGTGACGACGTTTGCCAACCTGCCGCCGATGCAAATGCGAGTGATGAAGTACGGTTCAAAGGCGCCTGAACTGGCGGCGACGGCGAACATTTCGGCCTTCAACATCGCCAATGCCCTGGGCGGTTTCATCGGTGGCGCCGTGATCGACAGCCACCTGGGTGCCGCCGCCATCCCGTTCGCCGCAGCGATCATCCCGGTGCTCGGTCTGCTGTTCATTTTGTCGCAAGAATCACGGTCGTCGAAAACACCCACGGTGGCTGCGGCCTGTGCAGCGCCTGGAAACTGATGCCGAGTATCACGTAATCGATCCATCGTATTCGCCAATGCGCCTTGAATCGCATTGGCGAATACCACCCTGCGTTCGTTTGACCATCGCCGGTTTTCGAAACCTGCCACCTTCCCCCTTCCCCGCCACTCTCCCTGCGCGCGCCCGCTCGCCCCTCGACGACTTTTCATCCCTCCAGCAGCCACACTTCTCCCACAGCAATATTTTATAAAAATCCCACAATACGAAATATTTGTTAAATCTCTATTTACAGAATTTTTGATCGGCGCTAGATTGACTCCATGGCCCACCTGCCGAAAAACGGGCCGCTAAAACAAAAAGAAGAGTCCATGCCATGCAAACCGTGCCTGAAACAGAAAACGTCCTGAGTGACGTGATTGACCAACGTCCCATGGGGCGTCTGCAGCTTGAATTGATCGGCCTGTGCGTGATCCTTGCCGCCATCGACGGCTTCGATACGCAAGTCATGGGCTTTCTGGTCGGCCCGATGGCTGAATCGTTGGGCTTGCAACCGGCCAGTTTTGGCCCGGTGTTCGCCAGTACCCTGCTGGGACTGATGGTGGGTGCGTTGAGCCTGGCGCCCTTGGCTGATCACATCGGCCGCAAAAAAGTCCTGCTGGGCTGCGTCGTGACCTTCAGTGTGTTCTCGCTGTTCACCGCCGTGACCCAGACCTACGAACAATTGTTGCTGGCGCGATTTCTCACCGGCCTGGGCTTGGGCGGCGCCATCCCTAATCTGATTGCCCTGGTCTGCGAATACACCCCCAAACGTCATGCTCGCAGTGCAGTCACGTTGGTGTTTTGCGGCATGCCACTGGGGGCTATGGCGGCTGGCTTGATTGCCGAACAACTGTTGCCGGCCCTGGGTTGGCGGGCAGTGTTTATCTGCGGTGCACTGCTGCCGCTGATCATCGCCGACCTGTTGTGGCGCAGTTTGCCGGAGTCGGTGGAGTTCCTGTCGCGTACACCGGCCAACCGCGATCACGTGCTCAGAATCGTTTCACGGTTGGCACCGAATCTGAAAACCCTTCCCGACTCGCTGTTTAATCGCCCATTGACGACTGCGCCGCGTGTTTCGCCACGCCGCCTGTTCGAGCAAGGCATGTGGCGTCGTACCCTGCTGCTGTGGCTGCCCTATGCCATGAACCTGCTGATTTTGTACTCGATCATGAGCTGGGTGCCGACGGTATTGAGCAGCGCCCAACTTCCCGCCCATACCGGCATCCAGGCCATCGTGCTGTTCAGCCTGGGTGGTGTCATCGGCTCCCTGGTGCAAGGCAAGTTGATGGATGCACTCGGCGCCCATCGTGTGCTGATTGCGCAGTTTCTGGCCTATCAGGTGCTGGTTCTGCTGCTGGTGATGTTGCCGCTCCAGGCCGCCAGTTTCCTGACCATTCTGTTTTTGATGGGCGTGCTGGTTCAGGGCGCTCAGGCCGGGCTGAACGCCTTGGCCGCCGAACTCTATCCACAAGAAATTCGCTCCACCGGTATCGGCTGGGCGCTGGGTGTCGGCCGGATCGGATCGATCCTCGGTCCGTTGCTCGGCGGCCTGATGGTCGGCCTTGGCTGGCATGTCCAGCAGGTTTTCATGGCGGCACTGATTCCCAGCCTGATTGCCTTGTGCGCGCTGCTGGCGATTCATTTCAGCCAGCGCCGCTACAACGCTTCTCACCCTACCCCGACTTATTAATCCTTTCAGGAGACACACCATGAAAATTGCCAGTTTCTTCTACCAGGGAATCCCGACCTACGGCATTGTCGAAGGCGACCAGGTC
This sequence comes from Pseudomonas sp. GM60, assembly GCF_000282415.1. NCBI lineage: Bacteria > Pseudomonadati > Pseudomonadota > Gammaproteobacteria > Pseudomonadales > Pseudomonadaceae > Pseudomonas > Pseudomonas sp. GM60. The sequence continues at coordinate 11,936 of NZ_AKJI01000002.1, read as the reverse complement.
ATCGACCTGCAACCGCTCAAGGCCGACCTGGGCTACGACTTGAAAGCCGCGATCACCCACGGTCTGCTGAACAGCCTGACCCCGGCCAGCCTTGCCGCACTGCCACGGGTGGCCCTGAGCGACGTCACCTTCATGCCGGTGATCCCCAACCCAGGCAAAGTGCTGTGCATCGGCATCAACTACGCCACCCATGTCCGCGAAACCGGCCGGGACATGCCGACCTACCCGATGATCTTCACCCGCTTCGCCGACAGCCAGACCGCGCACCTGCAATCCATCCTGCGCCCGAAGGCCTCGCACAAGCTGGACTTCGAAGGTGAGCTGGCGATCGTCATCGGCAAGAAAGCGCGCCATGTCAAAGCCGAAAACGCCCTCGACTATGTGGCCGGTTACGCCTGCTACAACGATGGCAGCGTGCGTGACTGGCAGAAACATACGATTCAGTTCGTGCCCGGTAAAAACTTCCCGCAAACCGGTGGCTTCGGTCCATGGCTGGTGACCGCCGATGAGATCCCCGATCCGCAGGCGCTGGAACTGACCACACGGCTGAACGGCGAAATCATGCAGCACACCAACACCAGCGACATGATTTTCGACGTGCGCAAACTCATCGAGTACTGCACCACCTTCACTGAACTGGCACCCGGCGACGTGATCGTCAGCGGCACTACCGGCGGCGTCGGCGCGTTCCGTGAACCGCCGGTGTGGATGAAACCGGGCGACGTGGTCGAAGTGGAAATTTCCGGCCTCGACATTCTTCGCAACACCATCACGGACGAGATTTGAACCATGACTGACGCCAACAAACCCGCTGCGGCCCAAGCGCTGGCCGAGGCAACAGAAAGCGCCGCCGACACCAAGGGTTCCAGCCTGGAGCGCATGCTCAAAGTGCTGGACCTGTTCACCGAGCACCAACCGGTGTGGACCGTCGACGACCTGGGCGCTGCCATGGGCTTCACCCGCTCGACGATCTACCGCTATGTGCGTGAACTGGCCGACGTGGATTTGCTGTTCCAGGTTGAAGCCGGCCGCTATGCACTCGGTGCGCGGATCATCACCTGGGATCGGCAACTGCGCGTCAGCGATCCGCTGGTGCGCGCCGCCAATCAACTTGAGCGCGAGTTCCCGCAATGGAGCGCAGAACAAGTCTGGCTGACCTGCCGGTTGTTCAAGGACCAGGTGGTCTGCGTGCACCAGAGCGGCAGCCTCGCCAGTGAAGTCAGCTACACCCGTGGCACGCCACGCCCGTTGTTCCTCGGCGCGACCTCCAAGACCATTCTCGCCAACCTGGGTTCACGCCAGCACAACCGCCTGTACCTGGAGAAGCACGAAGAGGTTCGCCTGAGCAATCTGGGGCAGAACTGGGAGGAATTTCGTCGCTCGATGCAGCGCCTGCGCAAAAAGGGTTATGTCGTCTCGCGGGCCGAAGTGGACAGCGGCATTTGCGGGGTCGCGGCGCCGATCTTCGACAGCGACGGCAAGGCCATCGGCAGTATCAGTTGCGTACGTCAGGACAGTGAATGCGATCCCGAACGCGATGACGAATACGGGCAGCAAGTGGCGGAACTGGCACAGAAGCTTTCGCAACTCATGCAGGCTTTTTCCGGACGTCCCCGGCCGTTGGACTAAACAGCATCGGTATTGATCATGACCACTTCCAAGATTATCAACACCGGCGTGCTCATCAGCGGCGCCGGCCCCACCGGTCTGACGCTGGCCAACTACCTGGGCCAGGCAGGTGTGGAGACGTTCATCATCGATCGCAAACAGAGCACGGTGGGAGAACCACGGGCGGTGTCGATCGACGATGAGTCCTTGCGCACCATGCAGGCCGTGGGCATGGATCAAGCCGTGCTCAAAGATGTCGTGCCCGGCTACGGCGTGCATTACTACACTCGCCCGGGCGGCCGTTGCTTCGGCAAGGTCGAGCCGACTTCAACCCTGTATGGCTTCCCCAAACGCAACGCATTTCGCCAGCCACTGTTCGAAGCCACCCTGCATGAAGGCATGCATCGCTTCGACAACCTGCGCGTGGGCTTCGGCCATGAATTGCTGGATGTCGAGCAGGACGTGACGGGCGTTACCGCCAGCGTGCGCGATGCCAATGGAGAAATCCTGACCGTCAAGGCGCGGTATCTGGTGGCCTGCGACGGCGGCCGCAGCCCGGTGCGTAAACAGCTGGGTATCAACATGGTCGGTTCGAGCTTCCAGTCGCGCTGGCTGGTGGTGGACACCGATCAGGACGACGATCCGTTCTGGCAATGCCGGATGTATTGCGACGCACGCCGTCCGACCGTGGATGTTCCTGGGCCCCATCGCACCCGGCGCTACGAGTTCATGCTCAAGGCCGATGAAAGCGACGAAGAGATGCTCGACGAAGAGCGGATCAAAGGCTTGGTCAAACCCTTTCGTGGTGACAAGCCGATCTGCATCGTGCGCAAGACCGTGTACACCTTCCACGCCCGGGTGGCCGAGCGCTGGCGCGAAGGCCGGATCTTCCTCGCCGGTGACGCCGCGCACCTGACCCCGCCCTACGCCGGGCAAGGCATGAACAGCGGTGTGCGTGATGCCCACAACCTGGGCTGGAAACTGGCCGGTGTGTTCAAGGGACACCTGAGCAGCGATGCGCTGGACAGCTATGAAACCGAACGCCGCGATCATGCCTGGGCATTGATCAAACTGGCCCTGGGCCTGGGTGTGGTCATGGCACCTTCCAGTGTCTGGCGGGCGAACCTGATCAGCGCGGCCTTCCGAGTGATCGGCCTGCTGCCACCGCTGCGCGACTACTTCTTGCAAATGCGCTTCAAGCCCAAGCCACGCTTCACCCAGGGCCTGGTGATCGGCACCGGCAGCAGCGGCCAATTGAGTTGCGGGCAGATGTTCCCGCAGCCGACGGTCGTGGACGCCACGGGCACTTCAGTGCTGCTGGATAAAGTCCTCGGCACCGGTTTCGCCCTGCTGCAATACGCCTCCCGCGTCGACAGTCGACTAAGTGCATTGCAACACCCGCTGTGGGATCGCCTCGAAGCACGGCGAATCCTGGTTCTGCCCAAGGGCAGCACGATCGATTCTGCCTGCACAGACCCTGTTTGGATAGACCGCGACGGCGCCCTCGCGACCTTGCTCGGCGAGCCATCGGGGCAACTGTTGCTGTTGCGTCCCGACCGGTATGTCGCGGCGATTTTCCCCCTCGCCGAGGAGCAAACCATCGCCGACGGTTTCGCCGCTCTGCTGGGTATTCACCAGGTCCCGGCCAGTGCCGCGATCGACCTGCCCGGCCCCCTCGTCGAAACCCTTACTCCGTAATCACCGCCAAGGAGACCGTCATGCATACGTTGCAGACTCAAACCCCCGCGCGCCTGTTATACCTGCACCTCTCCAGCAAAGAGCCGCAGCGCCAGGTCGATTTCTACTCACGCATGCTCGATTTGCAGGGCTACCGACAAGCCGATGGCACCTGGGTGTTGACCGGGCCGCAACGCGCGGTCTTGATCAGCCCGGCCGACAGTAACGGCTTTCTCGCCGCCGCCTATGGTGTCGCCGACCAGGCCAGCCTCAGCCGTTTGCGCATCAACCTGCAGGCTCGCGATTGCCAGACCGAGGACGTCCGCTCGCCGTTGCTGGAAGACAACGCCTTCAGCATCCGCGACCCCCAGGGCCGGCAATTGCTGTTCGGCGTTGGCCGGGACATTCCCGACGCCAGCCACCCCGGCATGCCCGGCCGTTTGCAGCACGTAGTGTTCCAGACCACCGAGCTGGAAGCGGTGCTGGACTTCTACATCAACAAGGTCGGTTTCACCGTGTCCGACGATGTCGTCGATGAGGCCAACGGCGCACTCATGACCCGCTTCATGCGCTCGGACAACGAACACCATTCATTGGCGTTCTTCCGTGGCTCGCGCAACGAACTGGATCACCACTGCTACGAGACCAACGAATGGAACGACATTCGCGACTGGGGTGATCGCTTCGCCACAGAGCGCATCACGATCTTCTTCGGCCCCGGCCGCCATGGTCCCGGCAACAACCTGTTCTTCATGGTGGTGGATGCCGACCGCAACCGTCTGGAGATCTCCAGCGAACTGGAAGTGACCGGCCCGGAACGCGAAGCCGGTGTCTGGCCGCACTGCGAATACTCACTCAACTCCTGGGGCAAGGCCTGGATCAGAAGCTAAGCAGCGCCCCCCTCTCAATCAACTCGACAAAAACAACAGACAGGTGACCTATGAGCGCTTCATTCACTCAGCAACTGCAAGGTGGCTGGACCCGTTTCATGCATGGCGAATTCGAATGCACGGTAATTACCGACGGCCCCTTGCACATGGGCGCCCCGCATCCGACCTTCATCGGGGCTGATCCGAAGGAAATCGACCAGTTGCTGGAAGACAACTTTCTGCCCAAAGACCGGATGTCACTCAACCAGAATATCCTGATCGTCAACACCGGCAGCCAACTGGTGCTGTTCGATACCGGGTCCGGGGTCAACGCCGAGTTCGGCATCAAGACCTTCGGTGCTCAAACCGGCCAGGCCATCACTAACCTTCGTGCCGCAGGGATCGACCCGGCGGACATCGACATCGTCGCGCTGACCCACGCCCACCCCGACCACTGCTGGGGCCTGGTGGACGATGACGGTCAGTTGCTCTACCCCAATGCGCGGATCGCCATCGACCCACGGGAGCTGGATTACTGGACCGACCTGAGCATTCTTTCGACGCCCAAGGGCGAAGCGATGAACCCACACATGCGCGACCACTTCCTGGGTGCGCATAAGAACCTCACGCCGTACGTGGAGCTGGAACGCATCATCCTGATCGGTGACGGTTTCGAACTGCTGCCGGGCATCACCGCCGTCAGCACCCCCGGCCACAGCCCGGGCCACACCGTGTACAAAATCGAAAGCCAGGCGCAGACGCTCGTGCTCTGGGGCGATCTGTGTCACCACCAGATCCTGCTGTTGCAGCGGCCGCAATGGGGCTTCCTGTTCGATTATGACAATGCGGCGGCCGCCCAAACCCGCATGAAAGTCCTGGAAGAAGTAGCACGCAAACGCTACGCCGTTCTGTCCTATCACTTCCCGTTCCCCGGGCATGGCCATCTGGTCGAACGCGATGGTAGCTACCGCTGGTTGCCGATCGAATTGCAATTGTATTGAGTCGAGGATTACCCATGTCCCTGCCAACCGATTCGACAGCGCGCTGTCACTGCGGCCTGATCGATGTTCATGCCCATTGCCTGTCACCGACCTATAAGGCCGCGCTGACCAAGGCCGGCTTGCTGACCCTGGACGGCGGTTATCCAGTGCCGGAGTGGTCACCGGAGAAAGCCCTCGCGGTGATGGACGCCGGCAATATCGACACGATGATCCTGTCCGTGTCGTCGCCCAGCGTTGGCTTTCTCAAAGAAAAACATGAACGCGTGGCCCTGGCCCGTGCGATCAACGAAGACACCGCCGCCGTGATTCAGCAACACCCCGGCCGTTTCGGCGGCTTCGCCACATTGCCGCTGCCCCACGTTGAGGAGTCGCTGGCAGAAATCGCCTACGCCTTCGATGAATTGAAATTCGACGGTGTGGTGATCGAAACCAACGCCGACGGCAAGTACCTGGGCAGTGAAGACCTGGCACCGATTTTCGATGAGCTGAACCGTCGTCAGGCCACGGTGTTTTTGCACCCGACCTCGCCGCAATGCTTCGACGCGGTCGGCCTGGGTCGTCCGGCGCCGTTGTTTGAATTCCCGGTGGACACCGCACGGACGGTGATCGACCTGGTGTTTTCCAACACCTTCAAGCGCTGCCCGGACCTGAACCTGATCCTGCCCCACGCTGGCGGTGTGTTGCCCTCGATTGCCCGACGCATCGCGCTGTTGTCCGGCATGCCGGCGATGAAGCCGGCCCCCAAGCCGGGGACCGAAGTGATCGAGGAACTGCAACGGCTGTACTACGACGTGGCGATGTCGGCCAACCAGCCGACCTTCGACGGTTTACGCACGCTGGCGCCGCTGTCGCAGATCCTGTTCGGCACGGACTTTCCGTTCCAGCCGGCCGCCAACGTCGAAGCCAACGTGAACAACTTCCGCGCGCTCGAAGGCTTGAGCGCCAGCGAGCACGAAGCGATTGCCCGAGGCAATGCGCTGCGCCTGTTCCCGCGTTTGCGCCGAGGCTGAGAACGCCCATGAGCGCCTGGCGCTCGCCATCCTATAGAGAGCGAAGATCATGAGCACCAGTCATTACACCGGTTTTGCCGGTCAATACATCGACGGTGAGCAACGCAGCGGCGGCAGCGGTCGCCCGTTGCTGGACACCAACCCGTACAACGGCGACGTGATCGCCGAACTGCAACTGGCCGACCTCACGGACCTTGAGCACGCCTGCCAGGTCGCGCAGGCCGCACAGCTGAATTGGGCGCGCACATTGCCGGCCGAACGCAGCGCGGTATTCCACCGGGCGGTGCAGATCATGCAGACCCGCCGCGAGGAAATCGTCAGCTGGCTGATCCGCGAAAGCGGCAGCACCCGCACCAAAGCCAACATGGAATGGGCTGCCGTGCGCGACGGCATGCTCGAAGCCTCAACCTTCCCCAACCGGGTCGTGGGGCGGATCCTGCCGATCGATATCGCCGACAAGGAAAGCCGCGTCTATCGCAAACCGCTAGGGGTGATCGGAGTGATCAGCCCGTGGAACTGGCCAATGCACCTGTCACACCGCTCCATCGCCCCGGCGCTGGCCCTCGGCAACGCCGTGGTGGTGAAGCCATCGCAGGAAACCCCGATCACTGGCGGCCTGCTGCTGGCGCGGATCTACGAAGAAGCCGGGCTGCCGGCCGGACTGTTGAATGTCGTGGTCGGCCAGAACAGTGAGATTGGCGATGCGTTCGTTCAACATCCCGCGTTGCGCTTTATCTCCTTTACCGGATCGAACAACGTCGGCCGCCATATCAATGCGCAGATCGCCGCCGCCAGCACCCTAAAGCATGTCGCGCTGGAACTGGGTGGCAACGCGCCGCTGGTGGTCCTCGATGACGCCGATCTGGAGCATGCGGTGCATGCCGCGGTGGTCGGGCGCTTCCTGCACCAGGGCCAGATCTGCATGAGCACCAACCGGATCATTGTTGATCGGTCGCTCTACAGCGACTTTGTCGAGCTGTTCGTCGAACGGGTGTCGCGTTTGAAGTTTGGCGACCCGGACGCCGCCGACACTGTGATCGGCCCGCTGATCAATCGACGTCAGATGGACGGTGCGTTGGCGCACATCGCCCAGGCCCGCGCCGACGGCCTGCCGCAACTGCTCGGCGGCGAGCCGCAGGGGCTGGTGTTGCCGCCGCATGTGTTCGGCCCGGTCAGCAACGACTCGGCGCTGGCCCAGGCCGAGCTGTTCAGCCCGATTGCGCAGATCATCCGCGCCGACAACGAAATCCACGCCTTGAACATGGCCAACGACACCGAGTATGGCTTGAGCAGCGCGGTATTCACCCGCGACGAAGGCCGTGGCTTGCGCTTTGCCCAGCAGCTTCAGGCAGGGATGGCGCACATCAATGACATTCCGGCCAACGACAGTCCCAACAGTATGTTCGGCGGGGTGAAAAACAGCGGATTGGGACGTTTCAACGGTGACTGGATCATCGAAGCCTTCACCACCGACCACTGGATCAGCGTGCAGCACGCGCCACGTCCTTATCCATTCTGACCCGAGGAGTGATTGCTCATGCAACAGCCACAGTCAAACCTGCGCCGCGCCAAAGCAGCGGTGATCCGGGAAAAAGGCGGTCGCTTCCTGATGGAAGAGATTCAACTGCAAGCGCCACGCGCCGATGAGGTGCTGGTGCGGGTGGTGGCCTGCGGGGTGTGCCATACCGACCTGATCGTGCGCGACCAATACTTCCCTTGCCCGTTGCCGATGGTTCTCGGCCACGAAGGATCGGGTGTGATCGAGGCGGTCGGTGCCGATGTGAAGGACTTCAGCGTCGGCGACCACGTGGTGATGACCTACCTCTCCTGCGGCCACTGCGAACCTTGCAGCACCGGCGAGGCGACGTATTGCACCCACACCTTCCCGTTGAATTTTGGGGGCCGCCGCCTCGATGGCAGCGGTTCGACTCAGGATAGCCACGGGCATGCGATCCACGATCACTTCTTTGGTCAGTCATCGTTTGCCACCTACTCGATTGCCAACCGCCGCAACATCGTCAAGGTCGACAAGGACTTGCCGCTGGAGTTATTGGGCCCATTGGGCTGTGGCGTGCAAACCGGTGCCGGCGCGGTGCTGAATGTCTTGCAGCCGAAGGCTGGTACTTCATTTGCGGTGTTCGGGGCCGGGGCCGTGGGTTTGAGCGCGCTGATGGCCGCGCGGATCGCCGGGGTAACCACGCTGATTGCGGTGGACATCACCCCCGGGCGCCTGGAACTGGCTAAAGAGTTGGGAGCGACCCATGTGATCAACAGCCGCGACGTCGACCCGGTGCAGGAGGTTCGCCGAATCACTGGCGGCGGTGCGCATACCACTCTTGAAACCAGTGGTCGCCCTGCCGTGTTGCGTCAAGCCATCGACGCGCTGCGGGCACGCGGCACCTGCGCCATCGTCGGGGCACCACCGGCCGGCACGGAGGCGAGCTTCGACGTCAACGAAGTGATGACCCAGGGCCGGACTATTCGCGGCGTCATCGAGGGTGAAAGCATTCCCTCGGTATTCATACCGCGCTTGCTGGAGTTGTATCGCCAGGGCCGATTCCCCTTCGACAAGCTGGTGCGCTTCTACGACTTCGATGACATCAACCAGGCCGTTGCCGACGCTCACAGCGGCCTGACCGTCAAACCGATCCTGCGTATGGGATAGACCTCGCGCAAGCAACAGGCTGCCCTCCCGTCTTCAGGCCATCGCCTGAACCGGGCGGGCAGTGATTTCGCCTACCTAAAAAAACAAGAGAAAAGGCAATGCATACCATCAAGATCACTCAGCTTGGTGCGGCTCTGGCCGCCTGCGTAACGCTCATCGCCCATGCCGCACCGACCGAAGACCGGGGCGAAGGCGCGCTATTTACCTCGATTTTCGGCGACAACTTTGAGAAAGAAACCGGGATCATCGTCTCCGGTTTGTCGGAGACCACCTTCTCGCGAAACAACAATTCGACCCATTCCGAACGGCACGACGGGATGAGCAATTTCCCGATCATCGGTGCCGGTGACGAGAACGTGGAGTTCGGCTCGTTGCGTTTGTTCATCGATAAGCCGTTGGAGTCGAACGTCATTCCCAGGGTCACGCCCCTGCCCGGTCCGACCCCCGAGCAGTTCTCGTTCGGTCTCACCTTCGAGGGCAACTATGGGCGCAATGCCCAGTTCGCCCGCACCTTCGGCTGGGACATGCATTGGGGCGTGAACTCCCCCGGCGACGATGATCCGGCCAAGGCTCAACGGGACAAACAACGGTTCCTGGCCGTACCCAACCTGGCCGCCACCGCCTACGTGCCGATCGGCACCGGCCTGACCGTCATGGCGGGGATCTTTGGCCCGGGAATCGGCTATGAAATCCCGCCGGACATTCGCGAAGCGCGCAACGCTTTCGCCACCAAGACTTACGCCCTGGTCTCGGAGCCGGGAACGTTCTCCGGTGTGTTGATGGGCACTCGCTTGATGAGCAACGCCAGCGGTGTGCTGGGTGTCGAGTTGGGCGTGGTGCAAGGCTGGAACAACCTGCGTGACAACAACGACAGCAAATCGCTGACTGGCGCCGTGCGCTGGCGCACGCCAGACATGAAAACGTGGGTCGACTATGAGTTCGTCGTCGGTAATGAGGAGAACTCCAGCACCGACGATGTTCAGGCACCGATCCAACGGCTGATTTCTCCGGACGGTCAACTCAAGCAACAGCACTCGGTGAACGGCTGGCATGCGTTCGATGAGCATTGGTCGATGGGCGCGGAAATGGTCTACGGCCATCAGGCGGGCGACGGTAAACAGAGCACTGTCGACATCGTCAACGGTCCGGGTTTTGACGGCGCCAAGTGGTGGGGAGCGAACGCGGTGGTGACCTATCGCTATCGCAAAGACCTGGCCTTCTCGGTGCGTGGCGAGCACTTCAGCGACCCGGATGGTTTCGCCCTGTTCCCGGTCAGCGCCGCTCACGGCGACTTCAATGCCGTCACCGCCGGCTTTCGTTATGACGTCAACCGCTACCTCTCGCTGCGCCCGGAACTTCGCTACGACTGGTTCGACGGCAATCGTGAGGATCACCCCTTCGGAAACGGCCGCGATCGCAATCAGATGACCGCCACCGTGGATGCGTTGTTCTACTTCTAAACCGCTGTTCCCGAGCCGCACCTGGCCCTGGAAACCCCGGGCCATGGGCACCTCTCATCCCTGAAAACTGGAAACCCGAACCATGAACAACAACAAACCTGCATGGGACTCGCGTTACGAATGGAAAGCCGTGCTGCTCCTGGCGTTCGGTTTTGGCCTGGTCGGCCTGGACCGTTTCATCATCCTGCCGCTGTTCCCGGCGATCATGAAAGACCTGGCCCTGGACTATCAGGACCTGGGCAACATTTCAGCAGTACTGGCTCTAGCCTGGGCGCTGTCGTCCATCCTGATCGGTCGTATCTCGGACACGATCGGCAGACGCAAAGTGCTGATCCCTTCGTTGATCATCTTTTCACTGTTGGCCGGCGTCTCGGGGCTGGCCTCGGGTATCGCCTCGCTGCTGATGATCCGGGCCGTCATGGGGGTAGCCGAGGGTGCGTTCACCACCACTTCGATCGCCACCAACGCCGAGGTTTCTCATCCGCTGCGGCGCGGTCGAAACATGGGCATCCAGCTGGGGTTCTTTCCCCTGCTCGGGCTGGGGCTGGCGCCGATCATTGCAACACAATTGCTCGCCGTGGTGCCGTCGTGGCGTTGGGTGTTTGCGATCGTGGCGCTGCCGGGGTTCGTCCTGGCCTGGTTGATCTACCGCAACCTGAAGGAAACCCGGCCGCAGACCACCAAGGCGACCACCACCGCTGAACCCGTCGAGAAACACAGTTGGCTGACCGTTCTGCGCCACCGCAACATGCCGCTGAACATCATCTGCATGTGTTGCGCGCTGACCTGCCTGTTCGTGGTCAGCGTGATGACGGCCAACTACCTGACCGATTACCTGCACCTGAGCATTCCACAAATGGGCTTCGTCATGTCGGCCATCGGCTTCGGCGGGTTCACCGGGGACATGATCATGCCCTCGCTGTCGGATCGCTTCGGACGCAAACCGGTGCTGCTGATTTCATTCGTGGCCACGGCCTTGTTCCTCTGGCTGCTGACCAACACCGGCGCCGAACCGCTGAAGCTGTTCGGCCTGTTGTTCATGACGACCTTCTTTAACTTCAGCATGATTTGCGTGATCAACGGACCGTTGACCAGCGAGTCGGTAACGCCTTCGCAGATCGCCACCGCGACCGGGCTGGTGGTGGGCGCGGCGGAGTTGTTCGGTGGTGCTGTGGCTCCCGCACTGGCAGGTTTCATCGCCCAACACTACGGCATCGAGAAAACCCTGTTGCTGGCGCTGGGCAGTCTGGGGATCGGCCTGGTGGTGAGCCTGTTCTTGAAGGAAACCCTGCTGAGCAAGCGCAAATCGCTGTCGGACCAAGGGTTCCCGGCCTCTGGACTGGGCATGAGCAACATCAAACCTGACTGATCCCGCTTCCCGTTGCGGCTTACCGGTCGCAACGGGTCACTCACATCAAGGCAGTGACCACGGCGCAACAGGATTGAAGGCTCCAACCAGGAAATCGATCATCACTCGAACCTTCGCCGGCGGCATGCGATCGGACGAACGCACCAGGTGAATGCCCCCCAGATCGGCGGCCGGGGCGTCAAGCGTGACCCGTTCAAGCGCCCCCTGGCGAATGGCATCGGCGACGATGAACTCCGGCTCGTAGAGCACGCCCAGACCTGCGGCGGCCGCCGCCACC
>NZ_AKJI01000001.1:0-58739 GCF_000282415.1 Pseudomonas sp. GM60 | reverse complement strand
GATGCCGGCCTGCCGGTTCCGCCGGGTGTCGAACTGATCGATCTGGCCTTGACCCACGGCGTTCCGGATTTCATCAGCACGTTGAAGGTTGTGCTCAGCGAAATGCAGGTCGAAAGCCACGTCTTGGCCCAGGAGATTCTGGATAAGCAGCCGTCGGCGCTGGTGACGCTGGATGAGCTGAATGCCGAAGGTGCGCTGGGTCGGCGTGAGCTGCTCAGTCATGAGCAATTCAAAGTCCTGAGCCGACAGGCGCGGGCGATTGTTCGTACAGGCGAATGTCAGCCGTACTGCAACGTCGTACTGGTGGCCGGGGTCACGTTCTGATTCGTTTTCGTCTGTCGGCTTTTCCACGCACAAGGAGTGCGCTATGTACCGCTATGCTCAGAAACTGCACCATCTGCTCCGGAGTCTGCTGCTTTTGTCCCTGATTACCGCAACAAGCGCCCAGGCGGCGGAAAAGATCGACTTGATCATCGACACCGATCCGGGTGCCGACGACGTGGTCGCTTTGCTGTTTGCGCTGGCATCACCAGAAGAACTGAACATCCGCGCGTTGACCACCGTCGCCGGCAACGTGCGTCTGGACAAGACCTCGCGTAATGCGCGGCTGGCCCGCGAATGGGCGGGGCGCGAGGAGGTGCCGGTTTATGCCGGTGCGCCGAAACCGCTGATGCGTACGCCGATTTATGCCGAGAACATTCATGGTAAAGAAGGCCTGTCGGGCGTCACCGTGCATGAGCCGAAGCAAGGTTTGGCAAAGGGTAATGCAGTCAACTACCTGATCGACACCTTGAAAACAGCCAAGCCCCACAGCATCACCATCGCCATGCTCGGTCCACAGACCAACCTGGCGCTGGCGCTGATCCAGGAGCCCGAAATCGTTCAGGGCATCAAGGAAGTGGTGATCATGGGTGGTGCTCACTTCAACGGTGGCAACATCACCCCGGTGGCCGAGTTCAACCTGTTCGCCGACCCGCAGGCTGCTGAAGTGGTGCTGAAAAGTGGCGTCAAACTGACCTATCTGCCATTGGACGTGACCCACAAGATCCTTACCAGCGAAGCGCGCCTGAAGCAGATCGCCGCACTGAACAACAACGCCAGCAAGTTGGTGGGCGATATTCTCAATGAATACGTCAAAGGTGACATGGAGCACTACGGTCTTCCGGGCGGCCCGGTGCATGACGCGACAGTCATTGCCTACCTGCTCAAGCCGGAGCTGTTCACCGGTCGTTCGGTCAATGTGGTGGTTGATAGCCGCGAAGGCCCGACCTTCGGTCAAACCATCGTCGACTGGTATGACGGCCTGAAAGCGCCGAAAAATGCGTTCTGGGTTGAGAGTGGCGATGCCCAGGGTTTCTTCGACCTACTGACCCAGCGTCTGGCTCGTCTGAAGTAAGTTGTACACCCGCAGGTGCCAGCCTGCGGGGTTACTCCCTTTCGTTGTATTCAGCGCCCTTGTAGTCGGCCGGGTACTTCTCGAATACCTGTGCGATGAAGGTTTGCGCCGCTTCAGTCCCCAGTTCCTTGACCAATAGATCGATACCAATGATTGCCAGCTCTTCCGGACTGCCTGGGCTGTAAGAGCTGTGGCCTTGTGGCCACTTGGCTTTGATGTCGGCGTCGATGCTTACGGTGGTCATGTTGGCGCTCGTGAATTCGGGAAAGTCTGGGTGTGAGTTAAGCATTTTGCAGAGTGTTTGGCACTCCGACTTAGGCATGAGGGAAGGGCTATGCGACACTTGGTTTTTGATGATTTTTCAAGGACCGTGCTGTGCAGATTGATTTGAACTCTCCTGACGGCTTGACCCTTGAGGCAGTGCGCCAGCTGCTGGCGTCTGCCAGTGATGATGAGCACACCCAATTGCGGGTGACCAAGGGCGGCATCGCTTACATTTCATCGGGTGTCGTGGGCGGCACTGACATCGGCGGGCTGCTGTTTCGTCTGGAGACGTGGGCCAAGGGCTCGGGGTATGTGGGATTGGTCGCGGCCAGTGACGAGGTGTGGGTCATGCAGATCTTCAATGCGCTAAAAGAGAACTGGCCATCACCACCATTCGATTACATCGATATTTATTGAGCGCAGGTCATATTCAGTCACGATTGCGGGGTGAATGACCGGGAGTGCTCAGGCAAACTCGCCGCTTGTCCGGGTCGAGGGCAGGGCGCAGGCGCTGCCTGTGAAACCAAACGCCAGATTGGCGGTCGCACGATCTCAGCTTAACTATTGAAAAAAGGAGGCTTCATGCCTTGGAAGCTCGCGTCATTGGGTACTTTGTTGGCCGCTAGTCTGCTGGCAGGTTGCAGCAGCACGTCTACCGAATCGGCAACAGACCCTGTCACGACGACGGATACCGGCCACAGTCGTTGCGAAGCAAAGGCTGCCGAATTCACCATTGGCAAAAAGGCTTCGCTCGCGCTGCTGGAACAGGCGCGTGTTCGCGCAGGCGCGCAGAATGCCCGTATCCTCAAGCCTGACGATATGGTGACGCTGGAGTACCGCTCCGACCGCTTGAACCTGAACACCGATGCCAACCTGGTGATCACGCGCATCAACTGCGGCTGATAGCGTCCGGCTTTTGCTTCATCCATAAAAAACCCCGTCACATGGACGGGGTTTTTTTAGTGCGCCAAGAAATTACTCTGGGCGAACTTGAGCAGCTTGCATACCCTTTTGGCCTTTCTCAGCCACGAAGGAAACAGTCTGGCCTTCTTTCAGGCTTTTGAAACCGTCGCTTTCGATAGCTTTGAAGTGTACGAACAGGTCGTCACCGCCACCTTGAGGAGTGATGAAGCCGAAGCCTTTTTCATCGTTGAACCATTTAACGGTGCCGGTTTGGCGATTAGACATGGTGTATCTCCAAGAAACATATATTTTCAGTAGTACTGTGCTGCTCAGGCCAACTGGGCACACCGGAGTATCATAGTCGAAATGTTCGCTTTGGGAGCCCCCCGGACGTGCTGTTTGCCCTGCAGTCGCGCTTTCTTTGTTGCCTGATGTGGCTGAAAGCCCCGATTTAAAAGGCTTTCAGCCGAAAGTAAAGACGATAAAAAAAGCTGTAAAACCTGCATAAATTGTCGAAAAAGGCGGTTTTCAGATGCCTTTTGCCGGCGCCAAACCCTTTTTTGACGCCATGCAGGGCTTATTTTTTCGGCGGATTACTGGCCTTGCATTTGGAAATCTGGGTCAGGGCCTGTTGTTTCAGGGCGTCACTGGCTTGGTTGTCCATCAAGGACTGAAGGTCCTTGGCCGGGTATGATTTGATTGCGTCGGCGCCACAAGCGCAGTGGGCTTTTGCAGCAGCCGCGCCGATCTGAGGGGTTGCCGCTTGAGTGCACTGAGCCATGTATTTCTCGCGCTCGCCCTTCGGCCAATCGGCATGGGCGGCCAACGGCAGCAACAGGACGATGGGGGCGACTACTGCGAACAAACGATTCAGACGCATGCTGGGATGCTCCTTGTGGGTCAATGTCTTGTTATCTGAGGGGTAAAGCGGGGTTCAAGTTCAGCACTCTGGCATAAAAAGGACTGATTTGCCCCAGCAGAAAACCTCGGCACCGCGACGACCGTTCATCTGTGCTAGCATGCCTCGCTCGGGTATTTGCAAGCTCCGCAGACCTTCAGTCACGGTGGCGGCAGATGTTCGAATAACCCTGATTTGAATCCCAGTCACTCTGGTTCGGTTTTCCGGTTGGCCGCAAGGCTCCTGCCGCTGTAAGGCAGGCGTTCGTCATTGAATGGCCTGGACCGGATCTTGTACTGGCTCATCCCAACCCACGTGACCTTTGGTAGGGGTCACCACTAGGAGAGGAGGCGCCATGCCAACTATTACTCTTCCCGACGGCAGTCAACGTTCATTCGATCACCCGGTTTCCGTAGCCGAGGTCGCCGCATCCATTGGTGCAGGTCTGGCCAAGGCCACCGTGGCCGGCAAGGTCGATGGCAAGCTGGTCGACGCCAGCGACATCATCAGCGCCGACGCTACGCTGCAAATCATTACGCCTAAGGATGAAGAGGGGCTGGAGATCATTCGCCACTCTTGCGCCCACCTGGTTGGCCATGCGGTCAAGCAGCTGTATCCGACCGCCAAAATGGTCATCGGCCCGGTCATCGACGAAGGCTTCTATTACGACATCGCCTTCGAGCGTCCTTTCACTCCGGACGACCTGGCCGCCATCGAACAGCGCATGCAACAGCTGATCGAGAAAGATTACGACGTGATCAAGAAAGTCACTCCGCGCGCCGAAGTGATCGAAGTGTTCAAGGCCCGTGGCGAAGACTACAAGCTGCGCCTGGTCGAGGACATGCCGAACGAACAGGCCATGGGCCTGTACTATCACGAAGAATACGTCGACATGTGCCGCGGTCCGCACGTGCCGAACACCCGCTTCCTGAAATCCTTCAAGCTGACCAAGTTGTCCGGCGCCTACTGGCGTGGCGATGCCAAGAACGAGCAATTGCAGCGCGTCTACGGCACCGCATGGGCGGACAAGAAGCAGCTGGCGGCTTACATCCAGCGCATCGAAGAAGCTGAAAAGCGCGATCACCGCAAGATCGGCAAGCGCCTGGGCCTGTTCCACACCCAGGAAGAGTCGCCGGGCATGGTGTTCTGGCACCCGAACGGCTGGACGCTGTATCAGGTACTCGAGCAGTACATGCGCAAAGTTCAGCGCGACAACGGCTACCTGGAGATCAAGACTCCACAAGTCGTTGACCGCAGCCTGTGGGAGAAATCCGGGCACTGGGCCAACTACGCCGACAACATGTTCACCACTCAGTCGGAAAACCGCGACTACGCCATCAAGCCAATGAACTGCCCTTGCCACGTGCAAGTGTTCAACCAGGGCCTGAAAAGCTACCGCGAGTTGCCGATGCGCCTGGCCGAGTTCGGTGCCTGCCACCGTAACGAGCCATCGGGTGCGCTGCACGGCATCATGCGTGTGCGTGCGTTCACTCAGGACGACGCCCACATCTTCTGCACCGAAGAGCAGATGCAGGCCGAATCCGCTGCGTTCATCAAGCTGACCATGGACGTCTACGCCGACTTCGGCTTCAAAGACGTCGAGATGAAGCTGTCCACTCGTCCGGAAAAACGCGTCGGTTCCGACGAGTTGTGGGACCGCGCCGAAGCTGCATTGGCTGCAGCCCTTGATAGCGCTGGCCTGCCGTACGATCTGCAACCGGGCGAGGGTGCGTTCTACGGTCCGAAGATCGAGTTCTCGCTGAAAGATTGCCTTGGTCGCGTCTGGCAGTGTGGTACCCTGCAGCTCGATTTTAACCTGCCTGTCCGTCTGGGAGCCGAATACGTCTCCGAAGACAACAGTCGCAAGCATCCGGTGATGTTGCACCGGGCGATCCTTGGATCCTTCGAACGTTTCGTCGGAATCCTGATCGAGCACTACGAGGGTGCGTTCCCTGCGTGGCTGGCTCCGACCCAGGCAGTGATCATGAACATCACTGACAAACAGGCCGATTTTGCCGCCGAGGTTGAAAAAACTCTCAACGAAAGCGGATTTCGTGCCAAGTCTGACTTGAGAAATGAAAAGATCGGCTTTAAAATCCGCGAGCATACTTTGCTCAAGGTTCCCTATCTCTTGGTTATCGGAGATCGGGAAGTCGAGATGCAGACTGTCGCTGTGCGTACTCGTGAAGGTGCTGACCTGGGCTCGATGCCCGTCGCCCAGTTCGCTGAGTTTCTCGCGCAAGCGGTTTCCCGGCGTGGTCGCCCAGATTCGGAGTAATTATTATTAAGCGTGAAATGAGACAAGATAAACGAGCTGCACCGAAAGCCCCGATCAACGAGAATATCTCGGCACGCGAGGTTCGGTTAATTGGGGCTGAAGGTGAACAGCTTGGGATTGTGTCAATTGAAGACGCGCTTCTTAAGGCTGAAGAGGCCAAGCTGGATTTGGTGGAGATTTCCGCCGATGCAGTACCCCCTGTTTGCAAACTGATGGACTACGGCAAATCGATCTTCGAGAAGAAGAAGCAGATTGCCGCGGCCAAGAAAAACCAGAAGCAGATTCAGGTTAAAGAAATCAAGTTTCGTCCAGGGACGGAGGAAGGGGATTACCAGGTAAAACTGCGCAACCTGGTACGTTTCCTGAGTGATGGGGACAGGGCCAAGGTATCCTTGCGATTCCGCGGCCGTGAGATGGCCCACCAGGAGCTGGGGATGGAACTCCTCAAGCGAGTTGAAGGTGACTTGCTCGAGTACGGTTCGGTCGAACAGCATCCTAAGATGGAAGGACGCCAGCTGATCATGGTCATCGCCCCGAAAAAGAAGAAGTAATCAACAGGGCACGGCAGGCCTTCTGATTATGTTTATCAACTGAATGCGGAGTATCCGAACATGCCAAAAATGAAAACGAAAAGTGGTGCTGCTAAGCGGTTTCTGAAAACTGCTAACGGTATCAAGCACAAGCACGCTTTCAAGAGCCACATCCTGACTAAAATGTCGACCAAGCGTAAGCGTCAACTGCGCGGTAGCAGCTTGCTGCATCCGTCTGACGTGGCAAAAGTCGAGCGCATGCTGCGCCTTCGTTAATTTTAGTCAAGAATAGAGGAAGTAACTCATGGCTCGTGTAAAGCGTGGCGTCATTGCCCGTAAACGTCACAAAAAAATTCTGAAACTTGCTAAAGGCTACTACGGCGCTCGCTCGCGCGTATTCCGTGTTGCCAAGCAAGCGGTAATCAAGGCAGGCCAATACGCCTACCGTGACCGTCGTCAGAAAAAACGTCAGTTCCGCGCTCTGTGGATCGCTCGTATCAACGCTGGTGCACGTATCAACGGTCTGTCCTACAGCCGTTTCATCGCCGGCCTGAAAAAAGCGTCCATCGAGATCGACCGTAAGGTTCTGGCTGATCTGGCAGTGAACGAAAAAGCGGCGTTTGCTGCGATTGTCGAGAAAGCTAAAGCCACCTTGGCTTAAGTACCCCCGACAGTCACCCGGCCTCACCTCTGTGGGGCCAGGTGTTAAACGTCATAAATAGGGGAAGAGCCTTCAAGCTCTTCCCCTATTTTGTATCTGGAGTCTGTACATGGAAAACCTGGATGCGCTCGTCTCTCAAGCACTAGAGGCTGTGCAAAGCGCTGAAGATATCAATGCCCTGGAGCAAATCCGGGTTCACTACCTTGGCAAAAAGGGTGAATTGACTCAGGTGATGAAGACCCTGGGGAATTTGCCGGCAGAAGAGCGTCCGCAAGTCGGCGCCCTGATCAACGTTGCCAAGGAGCGTGTCACAGAGGTTCTCAATGCTCGCAAGGCACTGTTTGAAGAGGCCGACCTGGCCGCCAAACTGTCTGCCGAGTCCATTGACGTGACCCTGCCTGGCCGTGGCCAGACCTCGGGAGGTCTGCATCCGGTTACTCGCACTCTGGAACGTATCGAACAGTTCTTCACCCACATCGGCTATGGCATCGCCGAAGGCCCTGAGGTTGAAGACGATTACCACAACTTCGAAGCGCTCAACATCCCAGGCCATCACCCGGCCCGGTCGATGCATGACACCTTCTATTTCAATGCCAACATGTTGTTGCGCACCCATACCTCGCCGGTACAGGTCCGCACCATGGAATCGAAACAGCCACCGATCCGCATCGTCTGCCCAGGCCGTGTGTATCGTAGCGACTCCGATATCACTCACTCGCCGATGTTCCACCAGGTCGAAGGCCTGCTGGTCGATCGCGATATCAACTTCGCCGACCTGAAAGGGACCATCGAAGAATTCCTGCGCGTGTTCTTCGAAAAAGAACTGGCCGTGCGTTTCCGTCCTTCGTACTTCCCGTTCACCGAGCCATCCGCTGAAGTCGACATGGAATGCGTGATGTGCAGCGGTAAAGGCTGCCGTGTCTGCAAACAGACTGGCTGGCTGGAAGTGATGGGCTGCGGCATGGTTCACCCGAACGTGCTGCGCATGTCCGGGATCGACCCGGAAGAGTTTTCGGGCTTTGCCTTCGGCATGGGCGTTGAGCGTCTGGCCATGCTGCGTTACGGCGTGAACGACTTGCGTCTGTTCTTCGACAACGACTTGCGGTTCCTCGCGCAATTTCGCTAGTCGTAACGAATTCTTAGGAGAGCAGGATGAAATTCAGTGAACAATGGCTGCGTGGCTGGGTTAGCCCGCAGGTAAGTCGCGACGAGCTGGTTGCCCGTCTGTCGATGGCCGGTCTCGAGGTCGATAGCGTTACGCCGGCCGCCGGTGAATTCAGCGGTGTGGTGGTGGGCGAGGTGCTGAGCACCGAGCAGCACCCGGACGCTGACAAGTTGCGTGTTTGCCAGGTCAGCAATGGCTCGGAGACTTTTCAGGTCGTGTGCGGTGCGCCAAACGTACGTCCTGGCCTGAAGATCCCGTTCGCCATGATCGGTGCCGAACTGCCGGGCGACTTCAAAATCAAGAAAGCCAAGCTGCGTGGCGTTGAGTCCAACGGCATGCTGTGCTCGCAAGCCGAACTGCAAGTGGGCGAAGGCAACGATGGCCTGATGGAGTTGCCGGTCGATGCACCGGTCGGTCAGGACATTCGTGAATACCTGAACCTGGACGACGCCAGCATCGAGGTCGACCTGACCCCGAACCGCGGCGACTGCCTGTCCCTGGCCGGTCTGGCCCGTGAAGTCGGCGCGTTGTACGCCGCTGAAGTCACCCGCCCGGTCGTGGCGACCGTTCCAGCCGTGCACGATGAAGTGCGTTCGGTTGAGGTGCTGGCACCAGCCGCTTGCCCGCGTTACCTGGGTCGAGTGATCCGCAACGTCGACCTGTCCAAGCCTACGCCGCTGTGGATGGTCGAGCGTCTGCGTCGCGCCGATGTGCGCAGCATTGATGCGGCCGTCGACATCACTAACTACGTGATGCTGGAACTGGGTCAACCGCTGCACGCGTTCGATCTCGCCGAAATCAATGGCGGCATCCGCGTACGTATGGCCGAAGAAGGCGAGAAGCTGGTGCTGCTCGACGGTCAGGAAGTCAGCCTGCGTAGCGATACGCTGGTGATTGCCGACCACACCCGCGCCTTGGCAATCGCCGGCGTAATGGGTGGCGAGCACAGCGGCGTCAACACCGCGACCACTCGTGACATTTTCCTTGAAAGTGCGTTCTTCGATCAGATCGCCGTGGCTGGCAAGGCTCGTTCTTACGGCCTGCACACCGACGCTTCGCACCGTTACGAGCGTGGCGTGGACTGGCAACTGGCCCGTGAAGCCATGGAGCGCGCCACTGGCCTGCTGCTGGACATCACTGGCGGCGAAGCCGGTCCGATCATCGAGACCGTCAGCGAACAGCACCTGCCTTCGATTGCGCCGGTTACTCTGCGTGCGCAACGCATCACTCAGATGCTGGGTATGGAAATGGATTCGGCCGAAGTCGAGCGACTGCTCAGCGGCCTGGGTCTGAAGATTTCTGCCGATGGGGCAGGGCAGTGGCGCGTTGAAGTGCCAAGCCATCGCTTCGACATCAGCCTCGAGGTCGACCTGATCGAAGAGCTGGCCCGTCTGTACGGTTACAACCGTCTGCCGGTTCGTTACCCGCAAGCCCGTCTGGCGCCGCAAGCCAAGGCCGAAGCGCGTAGTGATCTGCCTGAACTGCGTCGCCTGCTGGTGGCTCGTGGTTATCAGGAAGCGATCACCTACAGCTTCATCGATCCGAAACAATTCGAGTTGTTTAATCCGGGTGTCGAGCCGCTGCTGCTGGCTAACCCGATTTCCAACGACATGGCGGCCATGCGCTCGTCCCTGTGGCCTGGTCTGGTCAAGGCGCTTCAGCACAACCTGAACCGTCAACAGGATCGCGTGCGTCTGTTCGAAAGCGGTCTGCGTTTTGTCGGTCAGCTGGAAGGCTTGAAGCAAGAGCCGATGCTGGCGGGTGTCGTTTGCGGTACTCGTCTTCCGGAAGGCTGGGCGCAAGGCCGCGACGTCGTGGATTTCTTCGACGTGAAAGCTGACGTGGAAGCGGTTCTGGGCTTCGCCGGTGCACTGGATTCGTTCACGTTCGTGCCGGGCAAACACCCAGCGTTGCACCCGGGTCAAACCGCACGCATCGAGCGCGAAGGTCGTTTGGTAGGTTTCGTTGGCGCAATCCACCCTGAATTGTCGAAAACCCTCGGTCTCGATCGTCCGGTCTTCGTTTTCGAGCTGGTTCTGGCCGAAGTGGCGTTGGGTAAAATGCCTAAATTCCAGGAGTTGTCGCGCTTTCCTGAAGTGCGTCGTGACCTTGCGCTGATCGCCGAAAAAGACGTCGCAGCCAGCGCTGTACTGGACGTAATCCGTGAAAATGCAGGGGAATGGCTGACGGACCTCAGGCTATTTGACGTGTATCAGGGTAAAGGTATTGATCCTGATAGAAAAAGCCTTGCAGTCGGCTTGACCTGGCAGCATCCATCGCGCACTCTTAATGACGATGAGGTGAATACCACGACGCAAAACATCCTCACCTCGCTCGAACAAAGGTTGAACGCCACGTTAAGGAAGTGACGTATGGGGGCTCTGACGAAAGCTGAAATGGCGGAACGTCTGTATGAAGAGCTGGGCCTGAATAAACGGGAGGCCAAGGAATTGGTCGAACTGTTTTTTGAAGAAATCAGGCACGCTCTTGAAGACAACGAACAAGTCAAATTGTCCGGTTTCGGCAATTTCGACCTTCGGGACAAACGCCAGCGGCCTGGCCGCAATCCGAAAACGGGTGAAGAAATCCCGATCACGGCTCGCCGTGTGGTCACCTTTCGTCCAGGGCAGAAGTTGAAGGCCCGAGTTGAGGCTTATGCTGGAACCAAGTCATAACGACGAGCTACCCGTCATCCCAGGCAAACGCTACTTCACCATTGGTGAAGTCAGCGAGCTGTGTGCGGTAAAACCGCACGTGCTGCGCTATTGGGAGCAGGAGTTTCCTCAACTCAACCCCGTCAAACGGCGCGGAAACCGCCGGTATTATCAGCGACAAGACGTGCTGATGATCCGGCAGATCCGCGCGCTTCTTTACGATCAAGGGTTCACCATCGGCGGCGCACGCTTGCGTTTGTCCGGCGATGAAGCCAAAGACGACACCACTCAATACAAACAGATGATTAGGCAGATGATTGCCGAATTGGAAGATGTGCTGGTGGTCCTCAAGAAATAAATTCCTGCGTTTGAATACTTCCAGTTTTCAAAAGCTTGCGATATATTCTTGAGCGTTCTTCGAGATGAAGGACGAGTTTCACGCCTAGTCGGGGCGTAGCGCAGTCCGGTAGCGCACTAGCATGGGGTGCTAGGGGTCGAGTGTTCGAATCACTCCGTCCCGACCATATAATTCAAGGGGTTGTGAGATTTTATCTCGCGACCCCTTTTTATTTTTTGTCATTTTTACCCCCGCAAAACGGTCGGCTCTCAGTGGAAATCGGAAAGCCTGAGAGGGCGATTTCGGTGTTTGTGAACTTATTGGCACACGGATAGCCTACCGCTGGGAAACGCTAGGGCAGTAGGGGGCATCTGTCACTGGGGCCCATGTCGATGCGCAGGACACCGAGCCCTCTTCATCCAGCAGTTGCTTGACGTAGCCGGGCATCTGGTCTGCCAACAAGCGCTCCGTACGGGTCAGATGTTCAGCCAGCAACCTGTGCAGCGTGCCCCGGATAACAGTCTCTATATACCCGAACGCAACACCCTGTTTTGTTCGTGACGGCTGCTACGACAACTCGATATTTTTAAAGTATTGAGATCGTTTTTTTGCGTATTTTTCATCGACCAGCCCCGCTGTTAGGATTCGCAAAAAACAAGAGAAGTGCCTGGCTTCGCGACTTGGCGGCCCCTCCATATAGGTGGCAACGCTCCGACGCGAACACATGCCCATCCTGTTTCCGAACAGCCGCACAACGAAGGGATAGCCGCATCGAGCCGATGCCGCACCGTTCGGTGTATTAGCGCAGAGGGTGCCATGTTCTGTATGTTCAAAAGCCTGCAATCATCCTTCACCTTTACCAAATCTTTGGCCTCAGTGCTTGGCACGGTGACTCTGGTCGGGGCGATCACATCCTCTTCTATCTCTGAAGCCCAAGGCGAAGTCGCGGGCAAGCGTGTTGACGAATCTTTTCAGACGTTGCGCCTGGGCCGCGATAGCGATGCCTATCCCTTCCGGGTCTACGCCAACGCCGATCTGTATCAACCTCCGAAGGGTATCGAGCGTGCGGTGGTGATCCTGCACGGTGTGCAGCGCGATGCCGACAAGTACTTCGAGACCGGCCGCAAGCTGCTGAACAATGCCGGTCTTTCAGCAGATCAGACGCTGTTGCTGGCCCCCAACTTCCTGACCCCGACCGATCCGGGCGTCGGTGATGACATGCCCCTGTGGCCTCGTGACAAATGGATGCATGGCATCGAATCGCAGTCGGGTCATACCGGTATTTCGGGCTTCCAAGTGCTGGACGACCTGGTTGGCTACTTGTCCGACCGCCAACATTTTCCGGCGCTGAAAGAAATTGTCATGGTCAGCCACTCGGCCGGCGCGCAGCTGATGCAGCGCTACGCGGTGGTCAACAATCTGGACGCCGGACTCAAGGCCCGTGGCATCCGCATCCGTTACATCATTGCCAGCCCGTCGAGCTATCTGTACTTCGATGACAATCGCTTGCAGGTCGGTGGATTTGCCCCGGTGGTCACGGTGATATGCCCCAGCTATGGCCGCTATCGTTACGGTCTGGACGGTGCCCCGGCGTACGTACAGTCACAGCAATTGTCGGATCAGCAACTGTTCGCCCGTTACGCGGCTCGCGACGTGACCTACCTGGTCGGAGCGAAGGACAACAACCCCAACAGCCGGGTGATGGACAGTTCCTGCGGCGCCAATTACCAGGGCCAGACACGGGTCGAACGCCAGCTCATTTACATCGCCTACGAACGTTTCCTGGCCAAGAAATGGCAAACCCCCATTAACCATCCACAACATTCGATCCCGGGCCTGGGGCATAGCGCGCCGCAATTGTTTCGCGACGAAAAGGTCGCCCGAATCATCTTTCCCTGAGCACGCCGTTTTATTGATTCCACACTGACTCGTCACGGCTGTGCGGGCCGGGCAAGCACGTCCTCGATAAAAATAATAAGAGTGATGTATGAGCAAAAACGATCTGTTCATCAGGGTATCTCAGGCCTTCAGGCCCGGCCGTCTGACCCTCTTGGCGGCGGCCTTGATCGCCGTGCAGGCCCAGGCCGATACGCTGCCGTCTTCCGGGAGACTGTTCGAAACCAACCGCGAAGCCCTGCGGCCGACCGACAGCGCCCAGCCCGCCACCCCGGGTAGCGTGCGCATCGACAGCCAGGACGCTGAACCTGACAGCCATGCCAACTCGGGCGCGGCGTCATCGATGAAACTGGAGGTCAAGGGATTCACCTTCACCGGCAATCGTGAAGTCAGCGACGCCGACTTGCAGGCTCAGGTCAAACCCTATACCCAGCGCGTGCTGGACCTCAATGGCCTGCGGGAAGCGGCGGGGCAGGTTACCGCGCTGTATCGTGCCCGGGGTTATCTGGTGGCCCGGGCGTATCTGCCGGCCCAGGAAATCCAGAACGGCCAGGTCACCCTCGGTATTCAGGAAGGGGTGATCGGCACGGTCGTCGCCTTGCCAGGGCCGAACGTGCGTTTGCGCCCAGGCATGCAGCAACGCTTTGTCGATGCCTTGGAACCGGGCACGATCATTCGCGAGCAGGACTTGGAACGGGTACTGCTGCGCCTGTCGGATATTGCCGGTGTTTCCGTGCACGCCATTTTGCGCCCGTCGCAACAGCCGGGCGCGGCGGACATCGTGCTTGAACTCAGTGAGATGACCGCCTTCACCGCTCGCGCGGCCATCGACAACTACGGCAACTATTTCACCGGTTCCAATCGGCTGACGTCCAGCGTCAGCCTCAACGACGCTTTCGGCCTCGGTGAAACCTTCACGGTCAATTCGCAGAACTCGTTCGAAGGGCTGGAGATCAAGGGCGTGGGTTTCCAGCAACCGCTGGGGGCCAGTGGCGTGTCCATCGGCGCCAATTACGCCGAGCTGGACTACTCGATCGGCAAGAACCTCAAGGACATCGATGCCGACGGCACCGCCAAGGTGTCTTCGGTGTTTCTCAACAGCTCGCTGCTGCGTTCACGGGATGCCAACATCAGTTTCAACCTGGCTGAAGAACATCGTCATTTCGAGGATTCGGCGGACGGTTTTTCCGTGAACAAGTCGGCGGTCTTTCGCAGCGCCGCGCTCTATGGCAACTGGAACGATGGCTGGCGGGGCAACAACCTGGGGAGCCTTGCCTTCGGCGTCGGTGATCTGGACAAGAACACCGCCGCCGACGCGGCGCTGGACGCCTACACGGCAAAAGCCGCGGGCACTTACAAAAAGACCAACGCGTCGTTCAGCCGCCTGCAAGCGTTGGGTTACGGCTATTCGCTGTATGGCTCTGTCTCGGGGCAGTGGGCCGACAAGAACCTCGATTCTTCGGAAAAACTCAGCCTGGGCGGACCCAATGGCGTGCGGGCCTATCCGGTCGGCGAAGCCGCAGGGGACGAGGGGGTATTGGGGCGTGTGGAGTTGCGTAAATACCTGGGGACGGTCCACGGCGCGATTGCCGAGGGCGCGTTGTTCGCCGACGGGGGCAAGGTCCGCGTCAACAAGAACCCCTGGGACAACAGCGAGAACGAGCTGACCCGCTATGGCTATGGCGTGGGCGTGAACCTGTATCACCGGGATCTGGTAATGAACGCCAGTCTGGCGTTTTCACCGGGCGACAATCCGACCAGCGACGATCGCGCGGCGCGACGCCTGTGGTTCTCGATTTCCGGCTCACCTCAGGCCTTCGCCGGGTTCGCCAGTGACCTGGGCTCCAAGGGCGAGGATTTCGAAGTGGCCGAAACCCAAACCGTGTTTTACGGCTCGCTGGGTATTGTCCCCGAATACGTAGACCGTTACGGCGCGACGCCGGCCGCCCCAGCCGACCAGAGTCGGCTGGCCACCCCCAACGGACGCAACATGGCCAGTTTCTGGCGCGCGCGTGACAACGTTTCCAACGTCGGAGTACACAGCGGTTATGCGCTGACCGACGACTGGAATCTGCTGTGGCAACTGGAGTACGGCATCTCCCTCAACTACACCGCCAGCGACGATCCCTCGGTGGTGCAGTCGGCGTCACCGAGTGCCAAGCTGCGCAACTCCGGCGCGGCGTTCAACAATGATCAGTTCGGTACGTTGCTGTACGGCATCTGGGACATGCCGTTGAAAGAAAGCACCACCAGTCTGGATCCGTTCTACGGCAAGACCAGTGCTGCGTATTACAACATCATCGGCTCTCCCGGTTTCGGCACTAGCCTGGCCACCAACGTCAACGGGCCGTCCGGCACCGCCGATGAATCGAACAACGATGACGCCGCGTTCAATCGTCGCCAGGCCGGAGTCGTGCAGTACTGGACGCCCGAGTGGTATGGCCTGCAACTGAAGTTGGCGTACTCCAACAACGGCACCCGTGCCGCCGACGATGTCAGCAAGGGTTATATCTATGGCGGCAGCCTGACCTACACCCATGGCGGCTTTACCGCGATTGTCGCCGCCGAACGGCATGTCGATTATTTCGGCATCGCCTCGCTGGGACGCAATGCCCGGGGTGTCGGCAGCAGCACTCATGTCACCGATGGCACCTCTTCGGACGACTTCAGTGTGCGTTATGGCCTGGCCTATGACTTTGGCGACACCAAGCTGTCGGCCATTGCCGACGACTTGTCCTACTCCGAAGACGGTGTGATCAACAACAGCACCACCTCCAGCGATCTGTCCCGCTATCGCCGCCGCGCCTACCTGTTCGGCATCTCTCACACCATGGGCGCCTGGCAGTTGCGGGCCAGTTACGCCAAGGCGTTGCCGGGCCAGTGCTCGATGATCGCCGCCACCGATATCGACTGCGACACCCACGGCATGGGCGCGAGCCAATACGCGGTGGGTGCTACCTACAAGCTGACCAAGAACACCGATCTGTTTGGCCAGTACGTGGTGCTGAAAAACCAGTCCCTGGCCAACTACAACTTTGCATTGACCGGGGTTTACGCCGCCACCGGTTATTCGCCAGGCACAGGCACCACCATCAGCGCCATCGGCACCGGTATCAACTATTCGTTCTGAGGAGAAGGCTGTGAGCAACGTTCGATCAAAGCGCAATAGTCGCGAGACGCTTCCGCGCCTCAAACCCCTCAGCCATGCCGTGCTGTGCGCGCTTTACAGTCTGGCACCGTTGCCGGCCCTGGCGCTGGACAGTAACGCTCTGCCCACCAACGGCCAGGTCGTCGCCGGCAGCGCCAGCATCAGCAGCAACGGCAATGTGATGACCGTGAACCAGGGCAGCGACCGCATGATCGCCACCTGGAACACCTTCAATGTCGGCAGCGGTGCCCAGGTCAATTTTCAACAGCCGGGCACCTCGTCGGTGGCGCTGAACCGCGTGACCGGCAGCGATGGTTCGCAAATCCTCGGCCAATTGAACGCCAATGGTCAGGTGTTTCTGATCAACCCGTCCGGCGTGCTGTTCGGTGCCGGTTCGATGGTTAGCGTCGGCGGTCTGGTGGCCAGTTCACTGGACATTTCCAACAGCGATTTCCTCGCCGGGCGCACTGTGTTTTCCGGCAAAAGCCAGGGCGCGGTGATCAACCAGGGCGTGATCACGGCGGGTGACGGCGGCAGCGTCGCGCTGCTCGGTGCCCAGGTGCGCAACGAAGGCACGGTGGTTGCCCGGTTGGGCTCGGTGGTGCTGGGCGGCGGTGAGAAAATCACCCTGGACCTCAAGGGCGATGGCTTGATCAACCTGGAAGTCAACGACCCGGCGATCGGCGCCAGTGTCGTCAACCGGGGGCTGCTGCGGGCCAACGGCGGGTTGGTGGCCCTCAGCGCCCGGGATTCCCAGGCCATGCTCAGCAACGTGGTGAACAATGAAGGGGTGATCGAGGCCCGCAGTCTGCAGCAACGCAACGGCCGAATTGTGCTCGACGGCGGCAATAACGGCGTGGTGGTCAACAGCGGCACCCTGGACGCGTCCGGGCGTAACAGCGGCGAGCGTGGCGGCGACGTCAGTCTGACCGGTGAATACGTCGGCCTGTTCGACAGCGGCCGGATCAACGCCGATGGCGATGTGGCGGGCGGAACCGTGTTGCTGGGTGGCGACTATCAGGGCAGCGGCGGCGTCCACCAGGCGACCGCCACCTACATGGACAGCGATGCGCGCATCAGTGCCGATGCGCTGAGTAACGGCAATGGCGGCAAAGTCATTCTCTGGTCCCTGGACAGCACACAATTCCATGGCGGCATCAGCGTCAAAGGCGCCGGCAACCAGGGCCGTGGCGGGTTGGTGGAAACCTCCGGCCATGCCCTGGAAGTCACCGGAATTGTCGACCTC
Source organism: Pseudomonas sp. GM60 (assembly GCF_000282415.1). Lineage (NCBI taxonomy): Bacteria > Pseudomonadati > Pseudomonadota > Gammaproteobacteria > Pseudomonadales > Pseudomonadaceae > Pseudomonas > Pseudomonas sp. GM60. The sequence continues at coordinate 41,363 of NZ_AKJI01000001.1, read as the reverse complement.
AGTGCGGTGTCGGGTCAGGGCGGCACCTGGCTGATTGACCCGTTCAACATCAACATCACGGCGGGTGCCAGTTCGGGGGCCACCAGCACCAGCCCGTTCACATCAAGCGGCGCTGCCAGCTCCAACCTCAGCTCAGCGACCCTCAACGCGTCGTTGTCCGAAGGCGCGAACATTCTGGTCTGCACCTCCTCGGTGGGCGGTACCTCCGGCGACATCAACGTGCTGGACAACGTCCGCGGGGTCGGCAACGCCACACTGACGTTGCAGGCCCATCGCAACATCGTGATGACCAACACCAGTATCAGCAACGGCACCGGCAAGACGCTCAACGTGTCGCTGTACTCGAACTACAACAACACCGGCAACGGCTCGGTGGCGTTGACCAACGCCACCATCAGCACCAACGGCGGCAACCTCACCGTCAGCGGCGCGGTGCAGCCGAACCAGTCCTGGGCCAGCACCAACGTCAGCAATGGGAGCGGTATTTCCCTGAGCAACGGCACCCGCATCACCACCAGCGGTGGCAACGTCGTCCTGCGCGGCGCCACATCCTCGACTCTGGCGGCAGGGTCTACCGCAACGGCGGTGAGCATTCGCGGCAGCAGCATCGATGCCGGTGGCGGCAACATCAGCATCACGGCGTTGCAGGCGAGCACCAGCGGGACCGGTGACGCTTTCGTCCTGACCGGCGGCAGCAGCCTGCTCACCACCGGTATTGGTTCGATCACGGTCGACGGGACCAATTTGGGCAGCGGCAATGCGACCCGAATCTTCAGCGGCAACAACAGCATCGCCACCACCGGGTCCGGTGATGTGACGCTGCGCGGCAATGCTTCCTCAGGCTATGGCGTGCTGGTCTGCGCGACGGCGGCGTCCTCTTCACAGAGCCTGAGCGTCGGCACGGGGACGCTGACCGTGCAGGGCAACGGCAATGTTTTCGCCGGAACGGGCAGGGGTGTGTACCTGGCCGCGTCGGGCGATGGCCAGGTCAATCTGACTTCCGCGCAGGGCGGTGACATCGTTCTGAACGGCAGCAGCACCGCCAGCTACGGCACGATTCTCAACTCGACGGGAGCGACGTCGTCGATCAACCTCACCACCGATGGCGATATCACCCTCTCCGGCCTGGCGGCAGGTGGCACGACGCCGGCCCTGGCGCTGGTGACGTCGGGCAACGGTACGGCGACCACACCCGGTGCGGGCATCAACATTGTCAGCAGCAGTGGAGACGTGCGGCTCAAGGCCAATCAAAACACCGTCAACACCGCAGGCGGCGCGTTCCGGGGCCTGTCGCTGGACGCCGGCGGTGCTTACTCGACGATCCGCATTGCGACCCAGAGTGGCGATCTGGCCCTGGACGGCAGCAGCGTGTCGGGGCGCGGTGTCGAGATCGCGCCCTCGGGCACCGACGCCTCCATCAGCCTGGCGACCACTAGCGGCGACATCAACATCAACGGCAACAGCACGGGCTCTCTGGCGGGCTACGGGATTTTCTTCAACGCCACCGGCAGCGCCCAAGGCGTCAACGTCAGCAGCGGCGCGGGCAATATCACCTTACGCGGTAATTCATTGGGCGCCTCGGATGCGGTCGTTCTGGGCGGCAGTGCCGGCAATCAGCTGACGACTCAGGGCGGCAACCTCACGATCAGTGGCGTGGTTCAGCCGAGTCCGTCCTCAACCAGCACCAATCTCAGCAATGGCAGCGGTATTTCCCTGGGCAGCGGTACGCTCATTGCCACCCATGGCGGTGACGTCAGCTTGACGGGTGCCACGTCCTCGACCCTGGCGCCAGGGTCCACCGCAACGGGTGTGAACATCCGTGGCAGCAGCATCGATGCCGGCGGCGGCAACATCAACATCACGGCACTGCAAGCGAGCATCGGCGGGATTGGTGATGCATTCGTCCTCACCGGTGGCAGCCGCCTGCTCACCACCGGCATCGGTTCGATCACGGTCGACAGCACCAACCTGGGCAGCGGTAATGCGACCCGAATCTTCGGCACCAACAACAGCATCGCTGCCAGCGGTTCCGGTGATGTGACCCTGCGCGGCAATGCCGTCTCAGGCTATGGCGTGCTGGTGTGTTCGACGGCGGCCTCATCCGCACAGAGCCTGAGTGTCGGCACCGGCACGCTGACCATGCAGGGCAATGGCAATGGGTTCGGCGGAACGGGCAGGGGCGTGTACCTGGCTGCATCGGGCGACGGCGCGATCAACCTGAGTTCCGCACAGGGCGGAGACATCGTTCTGGACGGCAGCAGCACGGGCAGTTACGGCACCATTCTCAACTCGACCGGCGCGACGTCGTCGATCAACCTCGCTACCGACGGCAACATCACCCTGACCGGCACCACGATGGACGGCACCACACCGGCCCTGGCGCTGATCGCCTCGGGCGACGGCACGGCGTCAACGTCCGGTGCGAGCATCAACGTCGACAGCAGTCGCGGTGATGTCCTGCTCAAGGCCAATCACAAAACGGTGAGCACGTCGAGCGGCTCGTTCAAGGCCTTGTCGCTGGATGCCGGCGGTGATTACTCGGCGATCCGCATCTCGACCAACAGTGGCGACCTGACCCTGGACGGCACCAGCGTGTCCGGGCGCGGCGTCGACATCGCGCCGTCGGGTGCCAATGCCTCCATCGACCTGTCGACCACCAGCGGTGACATCAACATCAGCGGCAACAGCACGACGCCCTTCGGTGGCTACGGGATTTTCTTCAACTCCACCGGCAACTCCCAAGGCGTCAACGTCAGCAGCGGTTCCGGCAACATCACCTTGCGCGGCGATTCGGTGGGCACCTCGGATGCCATCGCCCTGGGCGGCAGCACGGGCAACGGCGTTTCCAGCAACCGGATTACCTCCCAGGGCGGCGACATCTCCCTGATCGGCAACTTCCATTCGCCCAACAGTGGCGAACTCGATCACGGCATCGCCATCCTCGCCGTCAACAACATCCTGCAAACCCGTGCTGACGGCAACCTGACCCTGATCGGTAATGCCAGCGATTTTGGCAGCGGGGTTGAGGTCTATGGCAATGGCAAGGCGCAACTCAGTGTCGAAAATGGTGCTTTGAGCATCCACGGCAGCAGCGGCGCGGGCGATGGCATCGGCTTGTTGACCGGGCAGAACCTGATCCAGGCGACGGGCAGCGGTTCAGTCTCACTCGTGGGGCAATCCCAGGGCGGTGTCGGCATCAATATCTACCCGTCAGGCAGTAGCAGTTCGCTGACGCTGTCGACCGTCAGTGGCGATCTGTCCCTGACCGGCACCAGCGCGGCCACGTCCACCGGGGCGGGCCTGAGCATTCGCAGCGGCGCCTCGGGGCCGGCCAACGGCGTGAAGATTCTTTCCAGCACGGGCGACATTCGGCTGTCAGGCACCGCGCAAGGCAGCGGCGACGGGATTGCCTTCAGTGCATCCAGCGCCAACGGCTACAACAGCGTGGTCACGGGCGGCGACGGCAACCTCAGCCTGATCGGCAGAAGTGCCGGCGGTGCAGCCTTGAGCTTCGACGACGGCAATAACAGCCTGCAGGTCGCCGATGGGCTGCTGATGGTGGATGTCGACACACCGACCGGCCGCTACATCACCCACACCGACGACAGCACCAGCCTGTCGGCCAACGGCAGCGGTGCCGTGGTGATTTCCCGTGGCGGGCTGATCAACAGCAGCCTGCTCGACGCCGCCACCGCACCAACCACCCAGTACCTGCAAATGCAGATGGCTCGCAGCGTCTGGAGCCAGCCGCTGACCCCCGATTACCACCTCACAGCCATGGGCAGCGTTGCCGATCAGGTGAACATCGAGGTTGCGCAATGGCGCGACCTCGCTGCCGCCGACACGACGGGGCCCCGTCCTTCCAGCAAAACCGAGCGAGAGTAACCAACCCAATGAACTATTCCCAAACCCCGCTGCGTCTGGCGATCCGCATCGCCCTGTTACCGCTGGCGCTGAGCATTTCCCTGGGCAACGCCCAGGCGGCCGAGAAGAAAGAAGTCCACGACTACTTCTACTACCTGGGCGAAATGAACAAGGCGTCCACGGTGATGGTCATCGAAAACAACATCGTGCCCAAGGACCTGGGCAAGAAGATCGTTTCGGCGGTCGAACAGGTGATCAAGGACGGCGACAAGCCGGGAGCAGAGCGTCCGGCAGACTATCTGGACTACGAGCCGCTGATTCTCAAACTGGCCGGTCCCGATGGTTCGCGCATGCATTCGGGCCGTAGCCGCCAGGACATCCTGTCCACCACGCGCCGGTTGATGCAGCGTGAGCGTGCGCTGAACCTGCTGGCGTCGATGAACCAGTCGCGCGCCGCGTTCCTCGATCTGGCACAGAACCACATCGACACCATCGTCCCGGCCTACACCAACGGTGTGCAGGCGCAACCCACCACGTACGCCCACTATCTGCTGGGCTTCACCTCGGTGTTCGACCGCGACACCACGCGGCTGCAACAGGCCTATGCGCGCCTTAACCTGAGCCCGCTGGGCAGCGCGGCGCTGGGCACCTCAAGTTTCCCGGTGGACCGTAAACGCTTGTCGGATTTGCTGGGTTTCGATGCGCCGGTTGAAAACTCTTACGATGCAACGCAACTGGCCGCCCTCGACACCGGCATGGAACTGACCGGTGTGTGCAGCAGCGCCGCACAGACCATCGGCCTGATGGTGCAGGACATGCACATCCAGTATCACCAGCCGTATCCGTGGATCCTGATCCAGGAAGGCCACTTGACCGGCACCAGCAGCATCATGCCGCAGAAGCGCAATCCCTATGTGCTCAACCGCCTGCGCCTGCAAGCCAGCGACATTGTGGGCGGAGCGGTGACGTTCGAGTTTGAAGGCCATAACGTGTCGCCGGGCATGCCGGACTACAAGCGCGACCAGGTGGAGAAAACCCTGGACCAAACCACCCAGGCCTTCGACCTGCTGACCGACATGCTGGGCAACCTGATCATCGACAAGAACCGCGCGTTGCAGGAAGTCGACGCGGACTACTCGACCACTACCGAGCTGGCCGATACGCTGCAACGGGAATCGGATGTACCGTTTCGCGTAGGTCACCACTTCGCTTCGGACCTTGTCAGTTACGGGCGGCAGAACAAGATCAAACCTGCGGACATTCCGTTCGATCAGGTTCGCGTCATCTATCGCAAGGCGCTGCAAGCGTTTAACCTGCAAGGCGGGCAGTTCCCGCTGACCGAAGCCCGCTTCCGTGAAACCCTGACCGCACAAAACATGGTCAGTGCCAGCAAGGGGTTGGGTGGGCCACAGCGTGCCGAGGTCGAGCGGATGCTGGGCGCGGAAAAACTGCGTCTCAAGGCTGATCAGGAGTGGCTGAACCAACAGCGTCAGAAACTGGCGCAGGCTCGGATTCAACTGGACAGCACCTTTTACGCGTTGGGTCATTGAGTGATCGTGGGCCTGACCGTTATCGGTCGGGCCCGTGATTGTCGTAGTCCATTCTCAATCTGGCGTTTGCGATGAGCGATCAAGTGTTTTCCCTGGAGCAGTTCGAGTACCGTTGCTACACCCATGACCATGAGGCGGCGGCCCGCGATCTGGTCCGGCTGCTGCAATTGATCGACCGCAACTACGGCAAATTGTCCGAACAGTTCTCGCTGTCCGTATCACCGGCCATTACCTCGGGCGAGCTGGAAACCCACGTGTTGACGCGCATCACCAGTGCCATCACCGCGCTGTTTTCCGACCCTGGCTTTCGCATCAGCCCGGACGGTTTCGGCCAACTGATCAACCTGCAGCGCTGGTTGTCGTCGCTGTTCGCGGCCAGCGCTTTCGTCAATTGCGACCACATCCTGCGTTCGTTGAACCTGCTGGGGCATCACGCCGGCGACTATCGGCTCGCGGAAAAGGACCTGGTGAAGTTCTGCATCCTCTATTCTCCGGAATCCGAACTGCCGCTGGATGTCGAGTTGCTGTGGGCGCGCAACCCCACGCTGGCCGCTGCGCTGTTCATGGCGTTGCTGTCGCCGCGATTCCTCGGTACACCCGCCGCGCATTCCAAGCGTGAGGCGTTGCTGGCCTGGCTACCCGATCGCCTCGATCAGCTCGACAGCCTCGACGCGCTGCCCATCAGCGTGCTGCATGACGTGTACATGCACTGCAGTTATGCCGACCTGTCGGAACGGCACCGGATCAAGGCATCGATCAATCGCCTGATCGAGCGAAAGCTGGACAGCGTCGGCATCCATCACCTGCCGCAGAAGCGGGGCGCCGTCGACAGTGGGTCGAACAAGCCGCTGATGCTGGTGCTCGTGGAATGGTTTTCTGGCGGGCACTCGATCTATCGCACCCACTCGCGCACGCTGGAGGCGGCGCGACGGGACTTTCACGTGGTGGGGATAGGCTACGGAGCCAATGTCGATGACCTGGGTCGCCAGGTGTTCGACGAGTTTGTCGAGTTCGCCGAACCGGATGATCTGTTCGCCTGCCTGCGTCAGTTACGCGAGCTGGCTGAAGCGCGGCAGGCTCAAGTGTTCTACTTGCCCAGCGTCGGCATGTTCCAGATCACGCTGTTCGCCAGCAATCTGCGGATTGCCCCGCTGCAAGTCGCGGCGTTGGGGCATCCGGCGACTACCGCCTCGCGCCATATCGATTGCATCAGTGTCGAGGATGATTTCGTCGGTGATCCTGGCTGTTTCACCGAGCGGCTGCTGCGCTTGCCCGCCGACGGGCAGCCTTACCGTCCCTCGGCCCTCGCGGTGAACCTGCCGCGGGTGGCGCGCGAAGACGGTCCGCTGGTTCATATCGCCGTGGCGGCGACCACCATGAAGCTCAATCCGGGTTTTCTGGCCACCTGTCAGGCGATTGCCGCGCACACCCTGAATGAGTCCGGAAAACGGGTGCACTTTCACTTTCTCGTCGGCCAGGCCCAAGGACTGCTATACCCACAATTGTTGCGCCTGATCGAACGCTACGTGCGCGATGCCACGGTGTATCCGCACCAGCCGTATCAGGACTACATGGCGATTCTCAACCGCTGCGACCTGTTCCTCAGCCCGTTTCCGTTCGGTAACACCAACGGCATCATCGACGCGCTGACGGTCGGGCTACCGGGGGTGTGCAAAACCGGTCCGCAGGTGTTCGAGCACATCGACGAGGGGTTGTTTCGGCGGGTCGGGCTGCCGGAATGGACCATCGCGCAGACGCGGGAGGACTATGTTCAGGCGGCTGTACGTCTGGCCGCCAATTATGGAGAACGTGCCGCGTTGTACCGGCATCTGGCAACCGACGAACCGTTGCGCACGTTGTTTTCCGGGCATCCCCATGCATTGAGCGAGGCGCTGCTGAACGAACTGCACTGATGATTCTTTCAGCGGCCTAGTTCGTGCTGCAAGCGCTCCCGGTCGATGGCTTTTTCCCAGTGAGCAATGGCCAGGCACGCCACGGCATTGCCAATCAGATTGGTCAGCGAGCGGCATTTCATCAGCCGCTCGATGCTCAGCAGCAGGGCGAGGCCTTCCAAGGGCACGATCTGCAGCGCGCTGAGGGTCACCGCCAGGGTGATGAATGACGAACCGGCCACGGCACTGGCGCCTTTGGATGTCAGCATGGCGATCATCAGGAAGGTGATGAGCTGCCCGGTGTTCATGTCCACCTGTGCGGTTTGCGCGATGAACAGTGCACACACCGCGAGGTAGATGTTCGTGCCGTTGAGGTTGAGAGAATTGCCGGCCGGCAGGACCAGGCGCACGACGCTTTGCGCGCAGCCCAGACGCTCCATCTTGACGATCAGCGAGGGCAACGCGGCGATCGATGACGTGGTGAGCAACACCACCAACAGCTCTTCCTTGATGTAGCGCAGCAGACTCGACAAGCGCACCCCGGCGATCCGGGTCACGGCGCTGAACACGATCACAATGAACAGCAGGCTGGTCAGGTATAGGGTCAGCACCAGTTTTGCCAGTGGCAGTATCGATGACAGACCGTATCGGCCGATGGTGTAGGCGAGGGTGGCGAAGGCGGCCAGCGGGGCCAGTTTCAGTATCATCGCCATGATGTTGAGCATCAGTTGCGCCAGGGTCTCGATGGACTGACGCAGCGGCGCGCCATACTGGCCGCTGCGGGCCAGTGCCACGCCGAACAGAATGGCCAGAAACAGCACCTGCAAAGTGTTGCCGCCTTGCATGAAGGCATCGACGAAAGAGTTGGGAATGATGCCGAGCACAAAACGGCTGACATCGAACGATTCATGGAGATTGCCGGGTACGGGCTGCGTTGTTGCGTGGTCAATCAGCACCAGACCGGCACCCGGTCGCAGGAATAGCGCGGCGGCGATACCGGCCACCAGGGAGAGCAGGGCGAGAATTTCGAAATAGACCACGGCCTTGCCGCCGATACGCGCAGACTGGCGATGATCATGCAGGCTGGCGATCCCCGACACTACCAGCACAAACACCACCAGCGAGATGTTCATGCTGATGAGTTTGACGAAGCCGTCGCCGATCGGCTTGAGGGTCACTGCCAGATGCGGTTGCCCATACCCCAGCGCCAGGCCGCACAGCATGGCGACCAGCATTTGTATGACACTGCTGTTGAAAAAACGGCCACGCATGTGGGGTTACGGCTCCTCGCACACTGGTCGCCGTTGACCGGTGCCAGATTTTTTTATGGCGTGCAGTGTAACGAGTTACAACCGTCATGGGCGTCGCTTTGTCGCCTGGTGTCGGCCCCCCTTATACTGCGCACCTCGACCCACCTCTCTGTTCAGGGCCCTATGGAACTTCGACACCTGCGTTACTTCCTGATGGTCGCCGAGGAGCAGCACTTCACTCGCGCCGCCGCTCGCTTGAACATGCAGCAGCCGCCGCTGAGCCAACAGATTCGAGCGCTGGAAAGCGAGTTAGGATTCGATCTGTTTCGGCGCCACCCCAAAGGCGTTGACCTGACCCCCGGCGGGGTGATCTTCCTTCAGGAGGCGCGGGACATTCTCAACCGTGTCGAAGACGCCGCACGGCGTTCGGCCAAGGCGGCGCAGGGCTACGAGGGGACGCTGTCGATCGGCTTCACCAGTTCGGCCGCCGCGCACCCCTTGATCCCCCGCATCATCCGCGCCTATCGCGAGACATATCCGGGTGTAAGCCTGTTGCTCAACGAGGGCAGTGCCCGGGAGCTGACCGACGATGTGACTCAGCGAAAGCTCGACATCGGCATTCTTCGCGCGCCTGTGAGCCAGCCCCACGAAATGACCTTCTATCAGTTGTTCGAGGAAGACATGCTGTTGGTGCTTCCAGTCGGGCATCCGTTGTTGGGACGCACGCGTAAAAAGAAGGCTGAGGCTGAGGAGCCGATGCCTGTGATCTCGATCAAGCATTTGGCCGACGAGCCGTTCATTCTGGTTAGACGCAGTGGCGCCACGGGGATGTATTCGAAGCTGATCGATGCCTGTGAAAACGCCGGCTTCACGCCCAAGATTGCTTTCGAAGTCGAGCGCATGTTGACCAACATCAGCCTGGTGGCCGCCGGGGCGGGGGTTTCCGTGGTGCCCGCGTCGATGAACGGCTTTCATCGTGAGTCGGTGGTCTATTGCCGTATCAACGCCCGACCACGACTGGTCGCACCGATCACCCTGATCTGCCGGCGTGAAGAGCAGGGGCCGGTCCTGGGTAACTTTATCAATCTGGCAAAACGTATCGCGCAGGGCTGAATTCGCGATTCGCCGCTGGACTTAGCCTGTACTGAGTAGGGAGAATGGTTTTTTGTTGCGTAAATGGAAGCTCACATGACTGACAGTACACAGCGTGCAGCCAGCGACATCGATCTGATGACTGAAGTGGCCATGCTTTATTACCTCGACAACATCACTCAGGAGGCAATCGCCAAGCGTTTTGACCTGTCCCGGGTAAAGGTGAGCCGGCTGCTCAAGCGTGCGCGTGATGAAGGCGTGGTCGAGGTGCGTGTACTGCAGCATCCTGCGATGAACATTGAGTTGGAGCAGGCGTTGGTCGAGCGCTTCCAGCTCGATCGCGCGCTGATCGCCGTCGATCATGGTGACCCCGACACCCAGCGCTCGGCGGTTGCCAGCCTGGTGGCCAACTACCTGAACAAGACGCTGAGCGATGGCATGATCGTCGCTGTCGGCATGGGCCGCAATGTGGGGGCCGTGGCTGAAAACGTGTTCTTGCCGGTCACGCGCAACTGCACCTTTGTCTGCGCCATTGGCGGTTCGCTGAAGGCTGGCGAATACATGAATCCCGATCATATTTGCCGTCGCCTGGCCTTGCGCTTCGGGGCGGAAAGCGAAACGCTTTATGCACCAGCCCTGGTGGCAAACCCGGAGTTGCGCAGCATTCTGATCAACAACGACACCGTACGTTCGACCCTGGATCGTGCCCGCCGCGCCGATATTGCGTTGATCGGTATCGGCGACATGAGCGAGAACAGCAACATGGTGCGCATGGGGTGGTTCTCGCCCCAGGAAATTGCCCAGGCGCGTCTGTCCGGTACCGTCGGCGATATGATGGGGTATGACTTTATCGACATTCACGGCCGACCGGCTGTTAACGCCATGCAAGGGCGGGTGATCGGTTTGACGGTGCAGGAGTTGGTGCGCATTCCCGATGTGGTGGCGATTGCTAGCGAGAACACCAAGGCGGCGGCGACCTTGGGTGCATTGCGTTCGGGGGTGATCAATACGCTGGCGACGACGGTGTCGAATGCCTACACGATACTCGCGCTGGACGATGCTACTCGCAAGTAGAGGTCGTTGGCTCCATCCGGTCGTTGCCTTACGTGCCGGATGGAGGGCGCACAATTAACCCTGCAGTTGTGCTTCGACCGACTCGGCGAGATTGGTGAGGATCAGGCAGCAAGACACCGCGCCGGCATCCAGTACCCCCAGGGAACGCTCCCCCAGACGGCTGGCGCGACCGATTTTCGCGACCAGGTCCCGGGTGGAATCCCGCCCCTGGGACGCAGCGCTTTTCATCTGGCTCAAGGCTTCGCTGAAGCAGGCGCCACCGGCCTCTGCTTGCTCAAAGGCTTCCACTGCCGGAATCAGCGTATCCATTAAGCACTTGTCGCCAACGCCCGCATCGGTGATGTCTTGCAGCGACGTGAGGCCACCACGCAACAGTCTGGCGAAACTCGCCGCATCGATTGCCTCGCAACCGCGCACTTCCTCGGCCATGCCGATGAACAGGCTGCCATAGAGCGGGCCCATTGAGCCACCAATGCCTTCCATGAGCGCCAGGGTCAACTCATCAAGCGCTTCGGCCAGGGACAACTGGCGACCTTCAAGGCTTTTGCCGCAACGGGAGAACCCCTTGGCCATGTTGATGCCGTGGTCGCCGTCGCCGATGGCGCCGTCCACTTCGCTGAGGTATTCGCGGTTGGCGACAATGATCGAGACCAGGTTGGTCACGATGGCGCTGCCGGTGCTACTCGAGAAATGCTGGCTCATGGTTCACTCCGACTGGGACATGCCGATGGAGCGGCAAGGTTGATCGATCAAGGTTGTCAGTTCAGCGTCGAGCCCGAGCAGGGTCAGGGTCACCCCCATCATCTCCAGCGACGTGAAGTAGTTGCCGACGTAGCAACGGTGAACGCGCAAGCCTTTGGCCGTGAGCTGACGTTCCACTTCGGCGTAGAAAATGTACAACTCCATCACCGGTGTGGCGCCAAGGCCGGACACCAGCACCACGACGCTTTGATCTTGACTGAAATCGCGGTCGGCGAGAATCGGCGCGATCATGCGTTCCGCCATGATCGCTGCGGATCCGATCGGGATGACTTCGATCCCCGGCTCGCCATGGTGACCGATACCCAGTTCCATCATGCCATCGGCGATCTGAAAGTTCGGCTTGCCAACCGCCGGAATGATGCACGAAGTGAGGCCTACACCGATGGAGCGGCACTGGTCGACGGCCTTCTGCGCAACGCGAATCACGCCGTCCAGGTCGTAGCCTTGGGCGGCTGCCGCGCCGCCGACTTTCCACATGAAGATCTCACCCGCGACGCCACGGCGCTTGGCAATGTCTTGTGGGGGAGCGGAGGCCACATCGTCGTTGGCCACGACGGTGCGAATGTTCATCTCTTTGCTGGCGGCCATCTTCATCGCCAGCTTGACGTTCATGTTGTCGCCCGCGTAGTTGCCGTAAAGGCAGGCGACGCCTGCACCCTGATCGGCCGCGCGGAACGCGTCGAAGAAGCTCTTGGCGGTCGGTGAGGAGAAAATTTCGCCAACGGCCACCGCGTCCACCAGACCAGGGCCGACGTAACCGAGAAACGCCGGCTCATGGCCGGAGCCGCCACCGGTGACGATGCCCACCTGGCCTGCCGGTGAGGTTTTGCTCTTGCGAATGACCCGCGGGTTGGCTTCGTATTGGGTCAGTTCCGGGTGCGCCACGAGGATGCCTTTGAGCATGTCCTCAACCACCTGGTCCGGATCGTTTATGACTCGATTCATGAAGTGTTTCCTTGTTCTTGTAATGTGGAACCTGATTACTGAATGCTGTAGCCGCCGTCGATGACCACGTTTTCGCCGGTGATCATCTTGGCCGCGTCGCTGAGCAGGTAAAGCACCAGCCCGGCGATTTCCTCGGGTTGGGCGAAGCGTCCGATCGGGATCTGCAATTTGGCCCGTTCGCCCAGTTCGCCGGCCCAGGCTTTCTTGCCCAGAGCGGTTTCAACGATGGTCGGCGAGACGGCGTTGACGTTGATGCCGTGTGGCGCCCACTCCATGGCCAGGACCTTTGTCATGCCGACCACGGCGGCCTTGCTCGCGCAATAGGCCACGTGCCGGTCCAGACCGATCACGGCGGCCTGGGAGGCGAGGTTGACGATGCGACCGTTGCCTTGCTGGATCATGTGTCGGGCGCAGGCCTGGGCCACGAAAAAACTGGCCTTGAGGTTAATGTCCAACGTGGTGTCCCACGCGCTTTCGCTGACGTCCAGCGCTTTGTCCAGCAAGGCGACGCCAGCGCTGTTGACCAGGAAATCAAGACGACCGAGCTGTTCGGCGGCCTGGTCGACCGCAGCGTTTACCTGATCGAGTTGACGCAGGTCGACGGCCAGGCCCACGTGCCCGGCGCCGAGGCTGGCGGCCACTTCGACCACTGCCGGATCGCGATCCAGCAGGGCGACTCTGGCGCCGCGCTCCACCAGCAGGCTGGCGCAGGCCAGACCGATACCGGCGGCACCGCCGGTGATCACGGCGCAGCGGCCGTTGAGGTCGAACGCCTGGTTCCAGAAATTGGACATTGCATACACTCCATGCGGGCCGTATTCGGCCCGGGTTCTCAGGTTGGGCAAAAACGCTTACTTGGTTCCGGTAACCTGCGTGTACAACGCGTCGGCATTGTTATTGGTGACCGGCACCCACGGCACGATGTACTCCTTAGCCGTGCCTTCGCCCCATTTTACGTCTTTGCCATAGCGTTCCCAGATTTTCGACTGTGGTTTGTAGTCTTTGCCTGCCAGGGTGCGCAGCGTAATGTCGAGAGCGCCCTGGGATTGCGCTTGGGCATCTTGCAGGAAGGTAGTGATTTCGCCTTTTTTGGCGGCCTGAATGGCGTCAGGCATGCCGTCGATGGCGGTTATCGTTACCTCTTCTGGCGACAGGCCGCGAGATTTCACAGCTTGCAAGGCACCGAGGGCCATGTCGTCGTTCTGCGCAATAATGCCGTTGATGCCACCGTTAGGGTGAGCGTTCAGCCAGTCTTCGGTGAGCGTCAGGGCTTCGGCGCGAGACCAGTTGGCGGTTTTCATTTCGATGATTTTGATCTGCGGGTTCTTCAGCAGGACTTCCATCTCGCCTTTCTGCCGATCAATCTGCGCCGACTGGCCGATCGGGCCCTGGATAATTGCCACGTTGCCTTTGCCCTTGAGCTTGTCAACCATGGCCTGGGCCTGGAGGCGACCACCTTCGACGTCATCGTTACCGATGAAAGGGATGTTGGCGCCAGCGACTCTGGTGTTGGAGGCGATCACCGGGACGCCACTGAGCTGAGCCTGGGTCACGGTAGCGACACCGGCCTTGGTGTCGATCGGCACGAAAATGATCGCGTCGTAATGCTGGGTGACCATGGTTTCGATCTGGTTGTTCTGGGTCATGGCGTCATAGTTGCCGTCGAACACGGTCAGTTGTACGGTGCCGTCCTTGACCGCCGGGTGCTCCTTGATTTCGCGTACCCAGTTCTGCATGTACTGGCCCTTGAGGCCGTACACCGCAGCGCCGATCTTGTAGGTCTTGCCTTCGGCGAAGGCGATGCTGCTGGAGAGCAGGGATACAGTCGCTACGGCAGCGAGAGTCTGACCGATCTTCTTGGTGGACATTTTCATGGGGAACTCCTTTATTGTTTTAGTCATAAGGTTCAGTGAAAAGGCTTAGCGTTTTTTCTTGCGCCAGACATCGATGAGCACCGCGAGCACGATGATCAAACCCTTGGCGACTTGTTGGTAATACGAAGACACTCCGAGCAGGTTCAAACCGTTATTGATCACGCCGATCAGCAGTGCGCCGAACAGGGTGCCGACGATGCTGCCGGTACCGCCGGAGAGGCTGGTGCCACCGATCACCACGGCGGCGATGGCGTCCAGTTCATAAGAGCCACCAGCCTGGGGCAGGGCCGAGGTGGTGCGGGCCGCGAGTACCACACCGGCGAGACCCGCCAGCAGGCCCGAGATCACGTAGACCGAGAACGTCACTTTGCGTACGCCGATACCGGAGGTGCGGGCACTTTTTTCGTTGCCGCCCACGGCATATATGTAGCGTCCATAAGTGGTGTAGCGCAGGACCATCCAGAAAATCAGGGCGACCACTGCAAAGATAATGATGGGGATGCCGATCGGGCCCAACTTGCCGATGCCCAGGGCGAGGTAGCTTTCCGGCAGGTCGGTGACCGGGCTGCCGTCGTTGAGAATGAAGGTCATGCCCCGGGCCACGCTGAGCATGCCGAGGGTGGCGACAAAGGGTGGGATCGCCAGGTTGGCGACCATGAAGCCGTTGACCACGCCGAGCATTGCGCCGGCGAACATCCCGGCACTGACCGCTGCCAGCAGGCCATAGCCTTGAGTGGCCACCAGCGCGCTGCATAACCCGGCAAAGGCCAGGATCGAGCCTACCGACAGGTCGATGCCCTTGGTCAGAATCACATAGGTCATGCCGACGGCAAGAATGCCGTTGATCGAGGTCTGGCGCAGGATGTCCATCCAGTTGCGCCAGGTCATGAAGTATTCGCTGGCGAAAGCCATCACCAGACACAGCAGAATGAATACCAGCGGCAGGCCAAAGCGGTCCAGGGCTGTGCGCAGGCGGGCGCGTGGGCTGGTGGTTGAGGAGGCAGCGGAGGGGGCAGGTGTGGCAAGAATTTTGGTGTTCATGAGGCGAGACTCAACAAGGCTTCCTGGGAAAGGGCGGTATCGGTGCTGACGGTGACCAGTCGGCCGCCTTTGAATACCGCGATACGATCACTTAGATGGAGCAGTTCCGGAGCTTCGGACGAGACCACGATGGCCGCGCCGCCGGCGCGTACGAATTCGTCCAGCAGGTGATAAATTTCCTGCTTGGCGCCTTCATCGATGCCGCGGGTCGGCTCGTCACAGAGCAGGCAGATCGGCTGAGTCGACAGGCACTTGGCAAGCACGACCTTCTGCTGGTTGCCGCCACTCATGGACTCCACTGGCAGGTCGAGGGAAGAGATCTTGATTTGCAGGCGCTTGACCATGCTCTGGGCCAGTTCGTTTTCCTTGCGCGCATTGATCACTGACCAGCTCGACAATTGCTTGTAAGCGGAGAGGGCGATGTTGGCCATGATGCTGCCGCTGAGCACCAGGCCGCTTTCTTTGCGGTCCTCGGTCACCAGTGACATGCCGGCGCGAATAGTGGCTGCGGGCACTCCTATCGGCAGAGGCAGGCCTTGGAGCGTGGCGCTTCCGGAGTCGGGTTCGGTGAGGCCATAAAGGCAGTTGAGGAATTCGCTGCGACCCGAGCCCATCAGGCCGTAGATGCCGAGAATTTCTCCTTGGCGCAGTTGCAGGCTGATGTCCTGGAACTCGCCGTCGCGACTCAGGCCGGTGACGTCCAGGCAGTTTTGCGCGGCGCATTCGCGCCCCACCTTATGGTCGATGCGCTGCAGTTCCTGACCGACGATGCCACGTACCAGATGCGCGCGGTCGATATCGGCCATGCGTCCGCTTTCGACGAAGGCGCCGTCGCGAAAGATGCTGTAGTCGTCGGCGATTTGCGCCAATTCACTGAGGCGATGGGACACATAGATGATCCCTGCGCCGCGGGCAGTCAGGCGGCGGATGGCTTTGAACAGCGTTTCCGCTTCGCGCTCGCCAATGGCCGAGGTCGGCTCATCCATGATCATCACCTGGCAGTCATGGCTGAACGCCTTGGCGATTTCTACTAGCTGAATCTGCGCGACGCTCAGGCGGTGCATCGGGCTGGTGGCGTCCACGTCGAACTCCAGGCTTTGCAGCAGTTCGCGAGTGCGCCGGTTCAGCTCCTTGCTGTCGACGATGCAGCCGGCGCGCCGTGGTTCGCGACCCAGCCAGATGTTCTCGGCGACCGTCATGTAGGGGATGGGCTCCAGCTCCTGGGTGATCATGGCCACTCCTGCGGCCAGTGCGTCACTGGGGCGGTCGAACTGCACCGGTTTGCCGTTAAGCAAAATGCTGCCCGCGTCGCGCTGGGTGATGCCCATGAGGATGCTGAGAAATGTCGATTTGCCTGCACCGTTGCCGCCGCACAGGGCGTGCACGCTGCCGGCACGGAGGGAGAGGCGCCCGTCACGCAGGGCGGGGACCCCTGCATAGGCTTTCGCGACATGTTCAGCCTGGAGCAGTAATGGCGTAGCCATCGGTGTGTCCTCTTGCTGATTTTCTTGTTAGGTCTAGCTGATCATCTGATCGGCCAGTGATCATATGTTTAAATCAGATTGCTGCATCCTGTCAACGATATGCGTCGGTCTTTTACTTTATTTTAGACTTTTAGTGGTTTTTTTCCCGTTTTGAGCCAAAATAATTCTTGACAAAGGCGTGTTTGTGGCTGGGTAATGGTTGTGCATAAGTTCATTGCGTGATCATTTGATCGCTGTCGGCACTTCTGTGTATGGCAGTGGAGGAAAATTTATGGAAGCAAACACATCGTTCTCTGTAGCCATCGGTTGCGATGAGGCTGGCTACGAGCTCAAGGAGCTGCTCAAGCTCCATATCGAAGCGTTGGGTTACAGGCTTCAGGACTTTGGCTGCTACTCGTCCAGCCCGGTGCTTTACCCGGATATCGCGGCGGCGGTGGCGACCGCTGTCAGTGCTGGCGAGCATCGTTTGGGCGTGTTGATTTGCGGAACCGGCATCGGCATGGCCATTTCTGCGAACAAGATCAAAGGCGTTCGTGCGGCGCAGGCCCATGACACGTATTCGGCCGAGCGCGCACGCAAAAGCAACGACGCGCAGATTCTGTCCATCGGGGCACGGGTGATCGGTCCTGAACTGGCCAAGAGCATTGTCAAAATCTTTCTGGAGTCCGAGTTCGAAGCTGAACGCTCCGGTTCGAAGGTCGAGCGGATCACCGCTGTCGAGAAGGCGGATAGGGAGCTGCCGGGTAAATAAGAGGGGATATACCGTGCCCCGAGTCTGGTCAGGTTAAGCGCCAGGGACTGAAACACAAATCAACAAGAGCCCAGAAAATGTCCAACCTGCTTGAACAATTGAGACAACACAGCGTTGTGGTGGCCGATACCGGCGATCTCGACGCGATCCGCCGCTTCGCGCCTCAGGACGCTACTACCAACCCTTCGCTGATTTTGAAGGCGGTTCAGTCCGGTCAGTACAACGCTCTGGTCGATCAGATCCTGAGTGATGTGCGTGGTCTGGGCGTCAGCGTCGAGGACGCGATAGACGAAGCCTGCGACCGCTTGGTGGTTGCCATGGGCAAACAGATTCTCGAGCTCGTGCCGGGGCGCGTGTCGACCGAAGTGAGCGCCCGACTCTCCTACGATAGCGTGGCGAGCATTGCCAAGGCCCGGCGCCTGGTTGAGCTGTACGAAGAGGCCGGCATCGGTCGGGACCGCATCCTGATCAAATTGGCCGCCACCTGGGAAGGCGTGCGTGCTGCCAAAGTGCTGGAATCGAACGGCGTCCAGTGCAACCTGACGCTGATCTTCAACTTCGTCCAGGCACGGGCCTGCGCTGAAGTCGGGGCCTACCTGATCTCGCCTTTCGTGGGGCGCATTCTCGATTGGTACATCAAGGCTAATCCAGGCGTTGTTTATGCGCCTGATGAAGAGCCGGGCGTGCAATCGGTGCGCCGCATCCTGCAGTACTTCCGCCAGCATCGCTATTCCACTGTGGTCATGGGCGCGAGCTTTCGCAATGTCGGTGAGATTCAGGCGCTGGCCGGTTGCGACCGCTTGACCATCAGCCCGGCGTTACTGGAAGCACTTGAAAGCAGTGAAGCCCGGCTGGTGCCTGTGCCGATCGAGGGTGCCGGGCACGATGGTGCAGCGCCCAAGCGACTGAGCGAAGCCGAATTCCGTTGGCAAATGAACGAGGATGCCATGGCAACCGAGAAGTTGGCCGAAGGCATCCGTGGTTTTGAGGCGGATCAATTGAAGCTCGAAGCGTTGCTGCGCGAAAAACTTACCGGAGGTGTAGCTTGAACATGCCTGAACAGATGTTGAAATCGAGTCGTCGTGAGCGTGCCAACGCCATTCGTGCCCTCAGCATGGATGCCGTGCAAAAAGCCAACAGCGGCCATCCCGGTGCCCCTATGGGTATGGCGGATATCGCCGAAGTACTTTGGCGTGACTACCTGAAGCACAACCCGAGCAATCCATCGTTCGCCGACCGAGACCGCTTCGTGCTGTCCAACGGTCACGGCTCGATGTTGATCTACTCGTTGCTGCACCTGACCGGCTATGACCTGTCAATCGATGACCTGAAGAACTTCCGCCAGCTGCACAGCCGCACTCCGGGTCACCCGGAATTCGGCTACACCCCGGGCGTTGAAACCACCACCGGTCCTTTGGGCCAAGGCCTGGCCAACGCCGTTGGTTTTGCCCTGGCAGAAAAAGTCCTGGCGGCGCAGTTCAACCGTCCGGGCCACAACGTTGTCGACCACCACACCTACGTGTTCCTGGGTGATGGCTGCATGATGGAAGGCATTTCCCACGAAGTCAGCTCGCTGGCCGGTACCTTGGGCCTGGGCAAACTGATCGCCTTCTACGATGACAACGGCATCTCCATCGACGGCGAAGTCGAAGGCTGGTTCACCGACGACACGCCTAAGCGTTTCGAAGCTTATAACTGGCTGGTGATCCGCAACGTTGACGGTCACGACCCTGAAGAAATCAAGATCGCGATCGAAACTGCGCGCAAAAGCGATCGGCCAACCCTGATCTGCTGCAAGACCACCATCGGTTTCGGTTCGCCGAACAAGCAAGGCAAGGAAGACTGCCACGGCGCCCCACTGGGTGACGCGGAAATCGCTCTGACCCGTGCTGCGCTGAAATGGAACCACGGTCCGTTCGAAATCCCGGCCGATATCTACGCCGAGTGGGACGCCAAGGAAACCGGTCGCACGGCCGAAGCCGAATGGGATCAGCGTTTTGCGGCTTACTCGGCTGAATTCCCGGCGCTGGCCAACGAATTGATCCGTCGTCTGAGCGGCGACCTGCCGGAAGACTTCGCTGAAAATGCCTCGGCGTATATCGCTGAAGTGGCAGCCAGGGGCGAAACCATCGCCAGCCGTAAAGCCAGCCAGAACGCCCTGAACGCCTTCGGCCCGTTGTTGCCGGAATTCCTCGGCGGCTCCGCTGACCTGGCCGGTTCCAACCTGACCCTGTGGAAAGGTTGCGAAGGCGTCACCGCCGAAGACGCCAGCGGCAACTACATGTACTACGGCGTTCGCGAATTCGGCATGAGCGCGATCATGAACGGCGTGGCCCTGCACGGCGGCCTGGTGCCTTACGGCGCGACCTTCCTGATGTTCATGGAATACGCGCGCAACGCTGTGCGCATGGCCTCGCTGATGAAACAGCGTGTCGTGTTCGTCTACACCCACGACTCCATCGGTCTGGGCGAAGACGGTCCGACTCACCAGCCGATCGAGCAACTGACCAGCTTGCGCAGCACGCCGAACCTCGACACCTGGCGTCCGGCCGATGCCGTTGAGTCGGCGGTGTGCTGGAAAAAGGCCATCGAGCGCAAGGATGGTCCTTCGGCGCTGATTTTCTCGCGTCAGAACCTGCAACATCAGGAGCGCAGCACGCGGCAGATCGCCGACATCGCCCGCGGCGGTTACGTGTTGAAGGATTGTGCAGGCGAGCCTGAGTTGATCCTGATCTCCACCGGTTCCGAAGTGGGTCTGGCGGTTCAGACCTACGACAAGCTGACCGAACAGGGTCGTAAGGTGCGCGTGGTTTCGATGCCTTGCACCAGCGTGTTCGATGCTCAGGACGCCGGCTACAAGCAAGCGGTTCTGCCGTTGCGGGTCAGCGCCCGGATCGCCATCGAAGCCTCGCACGCGGACTATTGGTACAAGTACGTGGGCCTGGAAGGCCGCGTGATCGGCATGACCACCTACGGCGAGTCGGCGCCCGCGCCAGCGTTGTATGAGCACTTTGGTATTACCCTTCAGAACGTGCTCGAAACGGCGCGGTCACTGCTGGCCACGTCGCCGGTGGGGGAATAACCATGCGGGCAGATGTCGATTGCGAAGCCCTGGGTACCAGGGCGACGCCACTTGCACCGGAGTCGGTGCCGCCGTCTTCTGAGCGGCAACCTTCCACCAAGCATTATCTGCAACCGCTAGATGCAACCAGCCTGCCTTCCTGGCGGGCTCTGCAAAAGCACCGTCTGGCCATGCAGCGCTTCAATATGCGCGACGCATTCGAGGCTGACGCCGGACGTTTCAGCGCGTTCAGCGCTTCCAGTTGTGGTCTTTTTCTGGACTACTCGAAGAACCTGATCACAGGAGAAACCCGTGATCTGTTGATCCAGCTGGCTCGGGAATCGGGGCTCGGCGAGGCGATCCAGGCGATGTTTGCCGGCGAGCTGGTCAACGCCTCGGAGCGTCGTCCCGCCTTGCATACGGCCTTGCGTCGTCCGGTGGGTGATCGCTTGATCGTCGATGGACGTAACCTGATGCGCGACGTCCACGACGCCCTTGGGAAAATGACCGAAATCGTCGGCCGCATCCATAACAGGTTATGGCGCGGCTACAGCGATAAAGCGATCACCGACGTGGTCAACATCGGTATTGGTGGTTCCTTCCTTGGACCGGAACTGGTGTCTGAGGCGCTCTTGCCCTACAGCCACCCGTCCGGTGTGCGCTGTCATTACCTGGCGAACATTGATGGCAGTGAGTTCCATGAGCTGACTGCACGTCTGCACGCCGAAACCACGCTGTTCATCGTCTCCAGCAAGACTTTCGCAACTCTGGAGACCCTGAAGAACGCCGAGGCCGCGCGCTCCTGGTACCTGAATAGCGGCGGCAATGAGCAAAAGCTCTACCGACATTTCATCGCCGTCACCAGTAACAACCAGGCGGCCATCGACTTCGGCATTCGCGAGAAAAACATCTTCCCGATGTGGGATTGGGTCGGCGGTCGCTATTCGTTATGGTCGGCGATCGGTTTGCCAATTGCCCTGGCCATCGGCATGACCAACTTCAAAGAGTTGCTCTCCGGTGCCAATGCCATGGATGGCCATTTCCTCAACGAACCGCTCGAAAGCAATATGCCGGTGTTGCTGGCGATGCTTGGCATCTGGTACCGCAACTTCTGGGATGCCCAGGCCCATGCGTTCCTGCCCTACGATCATTACTTGCGAAACTTCGTAAAGCACTTGCAGCAGATGGACATGGAGTCCAGCGGCAAGAGCATTCGCCAGGACGGTTCGCCAGTGTCCTGCGGGACCGGGCCGGTGATCTGGGGCGGTGTTGGCTGCAACGGGCAACATGCGTATCACCAACTGCTGCACCAAGGGACGGCGCTGATACCGGCGGACTTTATCGTTCCGGTCGTCAGTCACAAACCCGTGGCCGACCACCATCACTGGCTGTATGCCAACTGCCTGTCGCAAAGCCAGGCGCTGATGCGGGGCAAGAGCCTGAAGGAAGCCGAAGTCGAGTTGCGGGCCAAGGGCCTGTCGAAAGCGAATGTGCAGCGCCTGGCGCCCCACAAAGTGATCCCGGGCAACCGACCCAGCAACACCCTTGTGATGGAAACCCTCGATCCCCAACGTCTTGGCGCATTGATCGCGCTGTTTGAGCACAAGGTGTTTGTGCAGGGCGTGGTTTGGGGGATCAACTCGTTCGATCAATGGGGGGTTGAGTTAGGGAAGGAGCTGGGAACGAACGTCTATAGCTGCCTGACCGGTTTCGACCCACCGCCTGCCGACGACTGTTCGACTCAGGGCCTGATCGATTACTTCCGCAGGCGTCATCGCGGCTGAATCGGGCAGCGAAAAAACAGGCGAACAACATGAATGTGTTGTTTGCCTGTCTGGGGTTGGCGCTCGTGCCTGACTATTTACTTGGGGTGACATATGCTTCTCAGAAAGCTGAATCTCGCGCCTCGCTCGGTTCTGTGTTTCGGGTTTTTCTGCCTGTTGATTATTGGCATGGGGCTGTTCGCATTGAGGCAAGCGTCGGCTTTGAATGACGCAGAAGACTTCGTCGAAACGACGGTCGTTCCCACGATCCAGGTTCTGGGAGACCTCGATAAAAGCTTCGTCCTTGTGCGCAATGACAACGCCAACTTGCGTAACCCGCTCGAAACCGAAGAGGTCAATGCGAGCGGTCTGGCAGAGATAACGGAGCTACGGATCAGCGCCCAGGAAAAAATGAAACGTCTGTCTGATCTGATGCTCACGCCCAAGGACAGGGCGCTGCTCGATCAGCTGCACACCGACATCCAGGCATTTAACGCTATCGAAGATCAGTACCTGGACTTGATCAGGGCGAACGACTTGATCGGGGGCAACAGATATACCGTGACGGATGTACGACCGGGGATCGACAAGGTGTCCTCCGGTATTCAGGCGCTGGTCGAGCTGGGTCAGATCAAAGCCGGGGAGGCCGGTAAAGCAGCCGATGCTGTCTATCTGCAGACGCAAGTCATGGTCAGCGTATTGATCGTCACGTCATTGCTTGCGACGGTGCTGCTGGCCTGGCTGTACACCCGTAGCGTCACGGTGCCTCTGGGCCAGTCCCTGGCGATCGCCAGGCGTATTGCCAACAACGATTTCAGCCAGTCTATTGTGCTCAACGGTTGCGATGAACTGGCCAGGTTGCTGGCGGCGCTGGCCACCATGCAGACTAACCTTCGCGAGACGATCGCCCAGATTGGTGGGTCGTCGACGCAGTTGGCCACGACCGCTGAGCAAATGTATGCGGTGACGGAGAATGCCGCCCGGGGGATGGTCCGTCAGAACAATGAAATCGAAATGGCTGCCACGGCGGTCACCGAGATGAGTGCCGCGGTCGATGGGGTCGCCAGTAACGCGGCACTGGCCTCTGACGCGGCGACCCAGTCGAGCGCGACGGCTATGAGCGGTCGTAGCCGCGTCGATGAAACCCTCGGCGCTCTCGGTCTGATGGTCACAAGCGTGCGGTCCACCTCCAGCGACGTCAAACGACTGTCCGTCATGGCCGTGGACATCAGCAAGGTGCTGGATGTGATCCGGGCCATCGCCGAGCAAACCAACCTGCTGGCCCTGAACGCCGCGATCGAAGCCGCACGTGCCGGAGAGGCTGGGCGGGGGTTTGCGGTGGTGGCGGACGAGGTGCGGGCGCTGGCCCATCGCACTCAGGTCTCGACCCAGGAAATCGAACAGATGATAAGCGACATCCAGGCCGGGACTGGCAACGCCGTGGCGTCCATGGACCAGACCACCGTGCAGGCTGAAAAAACCTTGCGCCTGGCGGAGGCGGCGGGTCAGGCCTTGGCCGAGATCACCGAGTCGATCACGCAGATCAACGAGCGCAACCTGCTGATCTCGACGGCGGCCGAGGAGCAGGCGCAAGTCGCCCGAGAGGTCGATCGGAGCCTGATCAGCATCCGCGATCTGTCGACACAAACGGCTGCCGGGTCGCATCAGACGTCCATTGTCAGCGCAGAACTGTCGAAGTTGGCCGTTGGCCTCCATGGATTGGTCGAGCGTTTCAGGCTGTAAAGGCGGGCCGGGAAATCGATCGGCAATACTCTGCGCAGGTCGATATCACGGTCACCGTCACGCCCTGACAGTTATTCTCCCTGGTAACGACCCTCTCTGTGGTTTATGGAAAGAATGAGATTGAGTGTGATGGCGCTCAGTACGGACCACATCACACGACTGGGTTCAATAAATAAAAGCGCGCAAAGCACGATTGAGCTGTCTGCCAACATCTGGATGTTTCCGGCGCGCCAGCCGAATTTGTTTTGCAGGTAGAGAACGGCGATGCCAATGCCACCAAGACTGGTCCGGTGGCGAAACAGTACCAATGTACCGATCCCCAAAAGAATCCCGCCGTTGATACTGGCGTGCGCCGGGTGTACCCAGCCGATAGTGACCGTCATGGGGATCAGCGTTGTCATGAGTGAAAGCAGGGTGACCGCGCTAAATGTTTTCAGCGTAAACGCAATGCCCATGCGCTTTATCGCCAGGAGGTAGAAAGGGATATTCAGCAGGAAGAAGGAAAGTCCCAGCGGGACCTTCAGCGCATAGTGAAGGATGAAGGCCACTCCGGCGAGGCCACCACTCAGTAACCCGGCATCCTTGTACAGGTTCAAGCCCATGGCTATGAGCGTGGTGCCGATGACCATCGCAATGATGTCTTCCAGATGGGTGTGGCTAATCGTTTGTTCCTGGGGGTGGTTGGCGTTGGTCATGGGGATATCGCATCGATTGAGAGTGTGGCGACGGTGCTGGCCGCAAGCGTGGGCATCGTTGTTATCGGGAAATCAGGAGTCTTGCCGTTCGAGTCTTGCCACTTGGGCACGTGCCATCAGGTATCGAAGGCACACGTAAGTGAGGCTCGACACCAGCAGTGAATCAAGTGGAGGAATGGACGTGACCACAAAGTGGATGTGATTGGCCGCATAGGCGAATCCACTACCGGCGATCCAGGCCAGGAAAGCCTCTGTTCGCCATTGCGTGCCTTCGCCGGTTAGCGCGAGTCTGGCGCCCAGATAGTAGTTGGTCAGGTAGACACCGGCGATGGGTGGAATAGAAATGCTCAGCAGGATCAGATAAGGGACGAATCCCTCACTGATGCCCATGAGTCCGGCAGTCGTGCCGACTCCCGCGGCTGCGAGAGCCAATTGCCATTTCGGGCGAAGAGGCGTGAGGGTCGAGAGGATCAGAGTGGACGCGTACAGGTTGTAGGCGTTGGTGGTCAGGGCGATCAGGAGCACCGCAATCATTGCCGGAATGCCCAACCCGAGGGAAAGCATGATGGTCACGATGTCCATCTGACCGGTCGCAACACTGGGTATGCCAGACAAGATCAGTACGAGAGGGAAGCCGACGCCATAGGCGAGTGCGCAGGCAAAGGCTGCTTGTTTCGGGGTTCGTGCGAAACGTGAGATGTCGGGCGCGAGCATGGCCCCGGTCATGATGCCGCCCACCACCATTGAGATGCCGGTGGTCATGGAAAAATCGTGTGTCGGGACCGTGTCCAGTACCGTTGACCATTTGACGTTCGCCAGCGCTGCAATGAGTGTCCAGAGCAATACAACGATCTTGAAGGGGGATGCCAACACGCTGAGAAGGTCGAGTGCGCGAAAGCCGAAAATGGTCAGTAGTGTCATCAGTGTGCAGCCGAAAAACGCCAGCCAATTCACCGGGATCGTTGCCAGCGTTGTCGGCAGCGTCGGTTGGAATGCCCGGCCGAACATCATGGCGATGACGCCGAACCAGCCCAGTATGGCGATCACGACGACGACATTGACGAGCAATCCTCCTCGCTCACCAAAGGCCTGTTGAATCAGTTGATAGCTGTTTTTTCGACTTTGTGCGCCAGCGATCGCGGCCGGCAGTGCGACCAGGGCCAGAACGAGCCCACCGATCAGGCTGGCCTGAATCCCCCCCATTACACCCAGCGCTTGACTGATGCTTGCCCCCATCATGAACGCTGGCAGGGCGATCATTACGCCGAGCAGGACCAAAGCTATTCTGATACCACCGATGAGGTGTGTTTCTGCGGCGTTCCTCCGACGATATTTCATCGAGTCCTGAGGGTTTGCGGTCTTGTTTAAACGGCTCATGTACATATACCTGCTGAAGAAAAATGAGGTGTTGTTATCAACGTTGGTTGGGGTGTTTATTGTTTTGCCTCGTCTGGGTGTTACCAGGTTTCTTTTATAAAGTTGTGACTTCTTGTCAGATGTTAGTGCGCGATATTTCAAAGGTTGCATTAATTAGGTATAGCGCTACGAGTACCGTGCAGCTGATCGTAGGGCGATATAGATAGTGCCTGCACAACTAATGTGGGGGAGGGAATACGTCAATGTGGGGGAGGCACGAGTTGACGGTTCTGGAGTGTGATCCCTGGTCATCAGTCCCGTTATCGGTAGATTGGGTAGGGTTGTGCCTGGAATGACGCGAATCGCTAAGGTGACGCCATGTCGATGGCCGAACTAGAGCCTTATCCCCCAAAATGCATATGAGGCTACCCCATCAAGCGCCTTCCTATTTTACGAAGTCTGTCCATAGAATCCGGAAGAGTTCAGTCGATACGCGAACTTTACTAAGGGCTTGTGGCAGATGGGTTCCTGTATGCGGTTTATATAACAAACCCTGTCTGTAAGACCTGCCTGTGTTGTGCTGTGGTTGAATCTGATTCCTGGCAGTTCATATCTGTGTCAGGTTTCGATTTTTCGGAGTTTTAATGCTCCAGCGCCTCATTTATATAAAAAGAGGATTATATGTATCGTGTAGGAATTGACGTGGGCGGTACTAATACCGATGCCGTAATGATGCGAGGTCGTGAAGTTATCTGCGGTACTAAAACGGCAACGACTCATGACGTGACGGGTGGTGTACTCGAAGCCCTTTCTCGGGTGTTGCGTGAGTCCGGGGTGACGCCCGCCGATCTTGGCGCCGTCATGATCGGCACGACACATTTCACCAATGCCGTCGTCGAGCGGCGTGAACTGTCCAGGGTCGGAGTACTTCGCCTGGCGCTTCCTGCGAGTTCCGATATACCTCCGTTGTCGGGCTGGCCAGCGGACCTTGTAGAGGCCATCAACCCTCTGGTGCGGTTGAGCGCTGGAGGGTATGAGTTCGATGGGCGGGAGATTTCTGGCATCGACACCTCGTCCGTTGTCCGGTTTGCCGAGGAGTGTGCGAAGGCCGGCATTCGTTACATCGCCATATCCGGCGTCTTTTCTCCACTGGTGCCCGACCAGGAACTTGAGGCGGCCGACCTCATTCGCAAGGTCTTGCCGGATGCCCACATCACGCTTTCGTCTTCTCTCGGGAATCTAGGGCTGCTCGAGCGTGAGAATGCCAGCATTCTCAATGCCGCCCTGGTTGACCTGGGCAAGCGCATCAGTCGTTCCTTTGCCGAAGCGATGCGAACCACTGGGGTCGTCGCGCCCTTTTTTCTTACGCAGAACGACGGCACCTTGATTGCGGCAGAACGGGTCGCGGACTTTCCGATCCTGACGGTCGCCTCCGGCCCTACGAACTCCATGCGTGGCGCGGCTTTCCTGTCTGGCACCCAGGATGCGATCGTCGTGGATATCGGCGGCACCACCTCAGATGTGGGGTTGTTGCAGAAGGGCTTCCCGAGAATGTCGGGGGTGACGGTCGAGGTCGGCGGTGTGCGCACTAACTTCCGGATGCCTGATGTGCATTGCATCGGTTTGGGTGGCGGCTCGCACGTCGACCTCAATGCCGGCACGTTCGGCCCGCGCAGTGTCGGCTATCGGCTCTACGAGAAAGCACTGGTCTTTGGGGGCGATGTCCTGACCGCCAGTGATATTGCAGTGGCCGCCGGCATCGCCGGGTTCGGTGAGGCAGCGCTCGTTGCCCATCTGGATGCTTCGGCGGTTCGCCGGGCAGTTTCTCGCATGCAAGACATGGTGGCGACCGCTGTCGATCGCATGCGCGTGTCCGATGCGCCGATACCGGTGCTGGTGGTGGGTGGCGGGAGTGTCCTGCTCTCTGGCGACATCGATCGCTTGCCCACTGTTCGACCACCTTCGTTCGAGGTCGCCAACGCGGTCGGTGCGGCCATCGCCCAGATTGGCGCAGAGATCGACCACGTCTACCGCTTTTCGGACATCAGTCGCGATGAGGCCATTGCCGATGCCACTGCGCGTTGTCGGCAGAAGGTCATCGACGAAGGCGGCGTGGCCGATACGGTTGAAACCATCGACATCGAAGACACCCCCTTGGCTTATTTGCCGGGAAAGGCCACGCGCATCCGCGTGAAGATGGTTGGAGACCTCCAGCTATGAACGGCTCACCTTGCACAACCTCCGGAGAACATGACATGTCGTACATCGATGCCGAGCAAATGGAAGCGATTGCCTTGGGTAGCGCCATCTATGGCACCGGTGGTGGTGGCGATCCCTATCTGGGCAAGCTGCTGGCCCAACGCATCTTGCGAGAGTCCGGCCCGGTCAATCTGATCGACGTATTGTCACTATCCGACGATGCCCTTGTCATTCCTGTTGCCGGCGCGGGAGCGCCCGTGGTTCTCACGGAAAAGTTGCCGAGCGTAGAGCCCCTTATCGTCGCGTTGCAGGCGCTGGAAAAACACCTCGGTAGAAAGGCTGACGCCACCCTCTGTCTGGAGGCCGGAGGATACAACTCGACTATCCCGTTCTCGATCGCCAGCCGTCTCGGCATTCCGCTGATTGACGGGGACACCATGGGGCGTGCATTTCCGGAGTTGCAGATGACCACCTGTACCCTCAACAACATCACGGCGACGCCGATGGCGGTGGTTGATGATCGTCTCAACGTGCTGATGATTCAGTCGGGAGGCAACAGCTTCGCCGAACGAATCACCCGCAGTACGCTGATGGAAATGGGCGGCTCGTGTGCCTGTGCCTTGTACCCGATGACTGGTGCACAAGCGAAAAAAGCCGTGATTCGCGGATCGATTCGCGCCTTGCAACGGGCTGGCCAGGTGGTGCTCGATGCCCGCCGCAGCGGCGCTGACGCAGTCCAAAGTCTGCTCGAAGCGTTGGGTGGTTTCAGGTTGTTCCAAGGCAAGGTCGTCGGTGTCGACCGGCGTCTGGAAGGTGGATGGCAGCGGGGTGTCGTCACTCTCCAGGGCCTCGATGACTTTGCCGACAGCACAGCAAGGCTCGATCTGCAGAACGAATTTCTCTACGCGAGTGTCGACGACCAGGTGATCGCGATGACCCCCGACCTTATCTGTTGCCTGGACTCCCAGTCCGGCGAGCCGATCACCAGTGAGGCCATGCGATACGGGCTGCGTGTCACCCTCATGGGCCTGCCCAGCCACACAGCCTGGCGTACACCGGCAGGCCTGGAACTCGCCGGGCCGCGCCACTTTGGTTTTGACAGCAATTACATATCGCTCGAAGAACTGGCTGCTGCACATACAAGGACTCGATCGACCGTAACGCTCTGATTGGCCGGCGTCGGTTCCCCACGGCAACCCAAAACAAGAACGAACTTTTCGCCCCTTCGAAAGAAGGGGTTTTCCAGGCTTTTGCTCAATTTCTGCCCCTACAAGCTACCCACAATAATTAATGGGACATTGATATGAAAAATTCACGTTTGGCCGTCGCTCGCCCTGGAGCGTTTATCCAGTCTGTGGCTTGCTCGTTTGCCGTCTTTGTCATCGCATTGCTCTGGGCGACGACGTCCAGCGCGGGCAACTTTATCGGCCTCGCTCAACCGGGTGTACCTGGCACCTTCGGTGTCTTGCTGATGCCTTCGGTTTCCCATTCACAACCTGATACCAACACGGGGAAAATGTTTTCGGAACTGGCCTACTACAGCGAGACGGGGTTCACCGGCACCACCCGTGACCAATTCGAGGCATGGCTGGGATTTTATGGCGGGTACCAGGACACACCCGAAGGCTCCAGGGATTCGAGTTGGGGTGTCACGATGCCGGAACTGGGGCTCGAGTATTACTATCAGGTCGTCCAGCCAGGCAGCGCAGCGTTTGGCAGCGATGAGTACAGGAGCTGGTGGGTCAGTCCCGAGCTGATGTTCAACGGTCCGAATGGCAGTGACAAGACCACGGGGTTTGGCGCGGGTGGTAACCAATGGTCGATTGCTACCACGGTGAATAACTACGTTGCTTATGGCCGCTGGCACGCGACCTTTGCGCCGGTGTCGCTGGTGTATCTGTTTAAAAACCGTAACTCGACCGATCTGGGGGATGGGCAAAGCGTGAAAATGCGTGGCGCGTTGAGTGTCAGCCTGGCGGATGTCGCCGCGGGTTATCAGGTCAAGGACGACCTGATTGTCGGGCTGCACCATGCTTACAATATCTACAACATTGGCGATTCGGATTATGCTCGCGCCTCGGAGGGGATGATTGGACCGACCTTCACTTATCTAGGATTCGCCAAGGATAATTTCTACTTGGGAGGAACGCTTGATTTCGATTACCACCATCAAGGCGTACCGCGTACCACTTCTTTGAATTTCTTGTTGGTAAAGTCCTTCTGAGGCCGCCGAGGCGTAAAAATCGGGCAGGCCTGAGCGTGTCAATCGGGGCTGGCTTTGCCGCCATGGAAGGTGGCGTCAAACCCCTCTGATTGGAGAGAGTGCGTGGAACCCAATGTCCGATCCAAAGCCGTTTCCCGCTTCATGCCGGACGTGCGAATCGATGCCGCGTTAGTGCGTGAGCGACTGTTACTGCAACTGGATGGAACCTCTGTTGCCAGCGCGTCAATGACCATCCTTCGAGCGCCTGCCGGCTTTGGAAAAACCACGCTCTACGCACAGTATTCGCGGCAATTAAAGGCGTCGGGCATTACAACGATATGGATGAATGCTCAATCTCAGGACCGGATGTCATCCCTGTCTGATGTGTTGTCTGAGGCGCTGCATCATTCGGGGCTTTGCGGATTCCGACCCTGCGTGCGAATCACCGAGCTGCTTGCCCAGGTCAGTGAGCGTGTCGGGCGCTTTGCATTATTCATTGATAACGATGAATGGCTGGATACGGAAGCAGATGCCCAACTGATCGAATTGGCCAGAGAACTGCCGGATGGCGTGAGTTGCTACCTGGCCGGCCGGCGTCGACAAGAGGCGAGGTTAAGTCAGTATCTACTGGGAGGCTACGTCCGCCTGATCGGTCCGGAGCATCTTGCCTTTACGTTCGAAGAGGCCGCGAGCCTGTTCACCGACGGTGTGCCGACCGAGGCATTGACGCAGGCCTGGACTCGCAGTGAAGGCTGGCCCGCGGCGATGCAGTTGATGGCGCACCATCATGCCTTCAGATCACCGGGGGACAGGGAGGTATCATTCGTCAATTCCAATCCGATGGCCGCCGCACTGGTGGAGTCCCATGATTACGTTGCTTCGCAGATCCTGGCGCCATTGCCCGACGAGGAGCGCCGCTTCCTGCTGGACACATCGATACTGGATGAGGTGACAGTCGACATTGCCAATGCAGTGCTTGAACGCTCTGACAGTGCAAATCATATCGCTTGGTTCGCGGGGCTGGCTCCGTTGCTCAAACATCGGACTGATGCGACGTCGATTCATGTGAACCCCTGGCTGCGCGAATCCCTGATCTGGCACGCTCGCCTTAGCGGGGATGACGTAATTGCGCGTCGGCACTTGCGAGCGGCGAATGCCTACGCGGCCCATCAGGATTTGATCCGGGCGGTGGACCAGGCCATACAGGCCGGGGAGCCGGAAACAGCGGCCCGAATTGTCGAGCACAACGGTGCCGTACGGTTGATAGCCGATGCCGGCATCGGCAGAACCCAGGTCCTGCTTTCACGCCTGCCATCGGCGGTCAGGCAGGCCCATCCCAGGCTGCGCCTGTTGTACATCGCGCATCTGCTGACTGAAAACAACGCCCGCGAAGCGTGCTGGGACATGGAGCGATTGCAGCGCGAACTGCAGCTGGCGGAGCCTGGCAGCCCATTCGCGCGGCTGGCTGCCGATGAAAATTTCCAGCTCGAAGTCTCGTTGGTCGATTGCCTGGTCCTGCTGAATCGGGCCGAGCACGAACTCATCATTTCACCTTGGGCACAACTCGATCGGGTCACGCGCCTGGCGATGGTCCAGTTCTGCGATGACTGGCGAATACTCGGTCTGTTGTTGCCCCTGCAAATACTCTTTTTGCACCGCTATGGCCCCTTGTCGGGGGCGGCTCGCTACATCGCCCGGATCGAATTGATGTACCGCTCCGAAAACAGCGATTACAACATCCAGTGGGTGCGTTTTAATCGGGCACGCGAATGTGTGGGGTCCGGACACCTGGATCAGGCCGAAGACATTCTGCTCAAGGCGATCGATTCAAGTCATGCGGTCATCCGCTTCGAGCAAACGTCGTTCCGCAACATGGTGGCCGCTTTGCGCGCGCGCGTTGCGAACCTGAGCGGCGAACTGGAAAAAGCCCTGGCCATTCTTGGGGGAATCGAAGCGCATTCTGCCGGACTTCTGTTCGAGGTGACCGCCGCGGTCTACATCGAGCGCGCCCGTTGTTTGTACGCCCTTGGCGATACGGTGGCCGCGATGGTTCAACTGGACGCTGCACAACGGCTCGCCGACGCCGAAACGTTGCCGCATCTTGGCGTGTTGGCCGCCTGCACCAGGCTGGTCTGGCTGGCCGACGAGGGGCGCAACGACGAAATGGAAGTGTTGGCGATGCAGATCAATCTCAAAGGTCTATGGAAGGACGCTCGCGGTATCCGCAAGTTGCCGTGGGCCGACGTAGAAGCCGTCGGGCGTGCTGCCATCCGGTTTGCGTTGGCGCGCGGTGATTTGAAGTACGCCAGCCTTTATGCCGATCGACTCCAGATACTGGCAGAGCAGATGGAGGAGCGTCCTGCGGTGATCGGCGCCAGGTTGTTGTACATGCGTGTTCTGATCGCCATCGGTGATGAGTGCGGGGCACGGGGGATGTGGCAATCGGCACTTGCCATCGCCGCTGAGGGCTGCATCTCTCAACCGTTCGTGGATGAGCTGGTGGACATCGCCTGGCTCGAAGCCCGGGGGGGCGACGAGCCGACGGCGATCATCGGATTGAAGCATCGGATTCGTGATGGCCGACTGGCCGCGATACGTCGAAGGATCGAGCGCAATGTGCAACTGACCGTCCGGGAACGCGATGTCATGTACTGGCTGGTGCAGGGGCTGGCGACCAAACGGATCAGCCGTGAACTGGGCGTTTCACCGGAAACGGTCAAGCAGCATCTGAAGACGATTTTCACAAAGCTGGGCGTCGGCAGTCGAGGTGCCGCGACGGCCGCAGTCATCGGCAATGTCATCCCGGTGAGTGACAGGTAAATCCTGCGGGCTGTTCGTCAGGTTGACCGGGTATTCACACAAGGTCTCTGGAGGTGAGCATGTGAATGCCATCTGCCCTGGACAGCACCGCATCGATCATCACCCTGGCAATATTGGCTGGGGGATTGATCCACAGGCCTCGCGGCAATATCGGCCGAAGCAGGGCGGCCAAGGGAAGTATCAAACGCTCGGCAGGACGAAACTCCTCACGACTGCCACCGATCATGCCTGGTCGGATAATCGTCATCGAGGGGAACCCGATGCGCTGAATATCCCGCTCGAGCTCACCTTTGATCCGGCAATAGTAAAGCGGTATGGATAAAGAGGCCCCGGGCGAAGAGATCACTGCGCAAGCCTTGGCTCCCAGCGACAAAGCCAGTTCTGCAAACTTGATCGGCAACACGTAATCGACCTCTCGGAACGCTTGCTTTGAACCCGCCTTCGCGATCGTTGTTCCCATCGCGCAGATCATGGCGTCTATTGACAGCTTGGCGACATCCGGAAGGGCATGCCGTAGATCCTCTGACACCGGATTACTGAGTTTGGGGTGTGCGGGGAGGGCACGGCGGGTGGGCGCGATAACCTGTCCGATACGCTCATCTTTCAGTGCTTGCTGAAGTACGTTGCGCCCAACCTGTCCCGTCGCGCCGAGAATCAATACCTTCATTGTCGTTGTCTCTTCCTTCAATGGCCCGAAGGCCCCAATGGCTGGGAATTGCTGTGGAACATCGAGCCGTAATAAAGGCGGCCATCATCCAGGTGGTGGCCAAACGCAAAGCCTTTCTCCAGCATGGTGTTCATGTCGGCCTCGGTAATGCGCATCACATAGCTGTGTTCGGTCGTGATCAGCGCGCAGTTCGCACCTTGGGCTTCGCGAATGTTGAACCACTTGCCCGGGGCTGCGTGTCTGCTGGGAAAGGTGCTGCCGTCGTAGTGAACCCGCCATTCGCCGTCCAGCAAGATCCAGTAATCCGTCGCCGATGCGCCGGTCTGATCGACCTTGGCGATGACCGAACCCGCCTCGGTTTCCCATTCCCGGGAATGGTCGATGACCCAGCGCAATTGCTCTGTCGACAGCGATGTGAAAAATGGTGTGTGCCGCAGCAAATGCAAATACGTGATCGAAGGTTTCATGGTCATTTCCTGCCTGGCATCGGGCGTACGCTGAGCACCACACGCCACAAGCCCCATCGTTGTGAATAGCGCCAGGGTTGCAATCTGCAGACACCTGCGTAGCGGTGCCGCGCTGTTACTCAAATTGAAATTCATCACAGTCCTGCAAGAGGGCGGTCGGACATGCCTCGCGCCTGGGTGTGGGGCAGAGAACGAGGAATGATGGACTGTTTTTCGGCGAAGATAATGACGCAAAAATTGACTATACAATTCCATTTACCTCAACAATCGCGGGCGACGTCCAGCAATGTTCCGGCTCAGGAGAAAGCACGGAAACAGCAATCGCTACGCTGTCGTGGCTCGACGACCGAGTCCGTTTGAAGCAACCACTTCTTTCAGGGTGCGTCCTTGATCCTGCAACACGGCTTGTGCCGTATTACGTCCCGGCAGACCGCTGATTGACCCGCCCGGTGCCGTGCAGGCGCCCGTTTGATAGAGGCCGGGAATGCCCATGCGGCAGGGGGCGAAGTTGCCGCCGCGATTGTCGAAGTGGTGCGCGCTGCCTCGCCACATCGAAGGGTTCATCCGTTCAATATCCAGAGGGCTTAACAGGTAGCTGGCGAGCAGCTTGTCTTTGGTCAGGTTGGTCGTGTAACCCATGTAACGCGTTAAAACAGCGTCGGCGACCTGAGCCTTGATGGCATCCCAGTGTTGCGGCCCGCCCTTGAGGTTGTAGGGCATGCACCCTTCGATTTTCAGCAGGCCCTGGCCTGCCGGCACGCGGGACTTGTCGAACACCGACGGGTGACAGACCTGAAGCGGGTAGTCCGCAATGTTCAGCTCGCCGCGCACGTCGTCCGGGGCCAGCGTGAAAATACTCGCGGGGTCTTCCATCAGCGAGGCTTCGCAGCTGGCAAGGTTTGCGCCTGAGGCCAACGGGTACTCGGGCTCTTGCGTAAATGCAAAATGGAACTGGAACATGGCCAGTTCCGGTTGCATGAGGCTGACCCCATCGAGAACGGCATCACCAAACAGCTCGCGAGGCGCCATGTCGATCAGGTGCTTGACGTGGATGCTTGATATCACGCCCTTGTCGGCCCGGTATTGCGTGCCATCGGCGCACTCGACACCCTTGCACGCGCCACTTTCGATGATCAGTTGGACAATCGGCTTGCGGGTGAGAATCACCCCGTCGTGCGCTTCGATAAAGCGCCCAAGCGCCACACTCAACATCCCGGAACCGCCCTTGGGAATGGGCCGGCCTTTCAGGTGGTCGAGCATCGAGAACGCCTGTTTCCCCGTGCCATAGTCGCTGCCCAGTGGGCCAAAAAACCGTCCGCCGGAAAGGGCGGCCGCGCGCATTTGCGGGCTTTCCCAAACCGCTTGGGCCGCCGTGAAACCCGTCATCTCGCCCAGTCGTCGCAGGTAGAGGCCGTCACGGGTGGTGGCCGCTGTTTCGGGCGTCATTAAGGACAGGTTTGCACGCGCCGCTGCCATGCGCCTGAAAGTCTGTGCATCCTTTTTTGATACCTGTTCGATGGTCGCGGCGGTGCGCTCGACATCATTGCGAAAGACGGTGAACGACGCGCCGTCGAGGAATGGATAGTGCAACACCACGTCTGGATACAGGAGCTCATAGCCGTACTGCGCCAGGTCCAGTTCATGGTCACGTATCAGCGGGTTAGCGAGAATCGCGCCGTGGGCGCTGGAACACAGATCCTCCTTGAAGCCTGGCAGCAGCGGCTCGGTCGTCTTGCAGCCACCGCCGATGACGGAATCACCTTCAAGTACTAGTACCCGGTAACCCGCCTTGGCAAGATAAGCGGCGCAGACCAGGCCGTTATGGCCAGCGCCCGCAATCACATAGTCGAAATGCTCAGACAGCGGTTGAGCTCGTTTTACGAATGCCTGTCCGGTATCGGCGGCATCGGCAGGGACCATGCCTGCAAGACCTGACAGTGCGACCGGAATAACGGCCGCTGCTTTGAGAAAATCGCGACGATCCATAGGCGGCATCTTCTGCTCCTGTCTTCACTGATGTGACGGGGAACTTCGTGAGCATTGGCGTTGAATGGGCGGCGGCTTGTTTGTGCGCCGCCCATTGCCGACCTGCCTTTACCCTTGACGGAAAACCTGAAGAATCTGTTTGTACTCCAGGAAGTCATCCAGGCAGGCCAGGCCACCGAGCCGACCCTGTCCGCTGTTCTTGAAGCCGCCTTCTTCGAACTCGACCTGCATGCTCGCCCAGTCATTGATGCAGATGTGACCGGCATCGAGTTGCCGGGCGACGCGGATCGGCCGGTTGACATCGCGACTCCAGATACAGGCACTCAGCCCATATTCGCTGTCGTTCGCCATGGCGATCGCTTCATCCTCGGTGTCGAACACTTGTAACGTCTGGACCGGGCCAAACACCTCCTCACGCGAAATCGCCAGCCCCGAGGCCGGAACCTCCAGCAGCGCGGGGCGGTAGAACGCGCCACCGGCCAGTGGCCCTTCGCTGATCAGACCGCCACGGACGATCGCTGTCGCGCCATCGTCGAGCGCTGTTTTCACCATCTGGTCGACACGCTCGGCCGCCTGGCGGTCGATCAGCGGGCCCATTTGGCTGGCGGGGTCTGCCGCAGGCCCGGGTTGCACGGACGACAGTCGTTGTCCGAGCAGCCCCTTCAGTTTTTCCGCGATGCCACGCTGCACCAGAATTCGGCTGCCGGTCACACAGAACTGGCCTGCAAATACTGTCGATGACGCAACGATGGCGGGCACTGCCGCCTCGAGGTCGGCATCGTCAAAGACCAGATGTGGTGTCTTGCCGCCCAGTTCCAGGCCAATACGCTTGAACTGCGCAGCGCCAGCAACGGCGATCATGCGGCCTGTCGCGGTGCTGCCGGTAAAGCTGATCACCGGTACGTCGGGGGAGTCGACCAGGAACTTAGCGCCGTCGGCGCCGCTCTCGATAAAAATGTTGACCGCGCCCTTGGGGAGCTCCGGAACGCTGGCCAGTATCTGCGCGGACAACCGGGCTGCCTGAGCGGCTTGTGCCGGTAGCTTGATGACCGCGGTACACCCGGCGGCAAGCGCTGGTGCCAGTGCGCGAATCAGCAGAAACGCGGGTGAGTTCCACGGCACGATCAGACCCGCTACACCGACGGCCTGACGCAGTGCCATGGATTGTGTGCCAGGGCGCGGTTCGGCCACGCGACCGAAGGTGTGCAGCGCCAGGCCGGAGGCAAAGCGCAAGGCGCGGACGATTTGCATGACCTCGAAACCGGCTTCGATTTTCAACTTGCCGTTCTCGGTGGTCAGGCAATCGATCACTTCTTGCGAGCGTTGTTCGTAGGCATCCGCGAGGTGGCTGAGTGCGGTCGCCCGACGCATCGCGTCGACTTTCCAGTCGCTGTCGAGAAAGACTTGCCTGGCGGCGGCCACAGCCTTTTTCGCCTCAGCCACGCCCCCGTCATAGAACGAGGCGAAAGCCTCTCCGGTGGCCGGGTTGATGCTGTCGCGCAGTTGCCCGCTGTCCATCCACTCGCCATTGATCCAGTGCTTTGCTAGCTGACCCATGTGAAGACCTTTGAAGTGATAAGGGGGGGTAAAGAATGCTGATATCAACGGGTTTATTCAACACAAATCTAATATTGTGGGATTTGTGTATTTATGGGGTTTTGATCACGATCTTGCCGAAATGCTGACCCGATTGCAGATATTCGTAAGCGGCGACGGCTTCATCGAACGGGAAGACCTTGTCGATAGTCGGCACAATCCGGTTGACGTCGACGAAGCGCACGAGGTCTTCGAGCATGGCCCGGCTACCGGCGGTGACCCCAACCAGCCGTTTGGCACCGCCGATGAGCATGCCGGGCTCGATCGAGACGCCGCCGCCACCACTGACCCGGCCAATGACCACGACGGTTGCACCGGGACCGGAGGCTTTGAGTGAGCGGGCCAACGTGCCTTCGCCACCGACTTCGACGACCAGATCGACGCCGGCACCGGCGGTCAGCCGCAGGACTTCATCCTGCCATTGCGGCGTGGTGCGATAGTTGATCGTCGCATCGGCACCGAGGGCTTTTACCCGTTCGAGTTTTTCGTCCTGCGACGAGGTCACGATCACAAAGAGACCCGCCGCCTTGGCCAGTTGCAGTGCCCACAGCGATACGCCACCGGTGCCCAGAATGAGGACGCTGGAACCCGGCTTGACCGCGCCGGCGACGAACAACGCGTTCCAGGCCGTGACCCCGGCACAGGACAAGGTCGAAGCCTGAGCCGCTGTCAGGCTGGCGGGAGCCCGCGCGAAAAACTCCTCGCTCGCCACGATTTCCTCGGCGAGGGTGCCGTCGAATTGAGCGCCGAACGAAACCGCGGTTTTGTCCAGCGACAGCGCGCCATCCACCCAGCGCGGGTAATAACTGGTGATGACCCGATCACCGACTTTGAAGCGGCTGACCGCGCGGCCCACCGCAATGATTTCCCCGCAGCCATCGACCAGCGGGATGATCGGATAGCCCGGCGGGTTATAAAACTGCCCCCGTGCGAAGCTTAGATCGCGGTGGTTGAGTGAGGTCGCATCGATGCGCACTTTGATTTCGTGGGCGTCGGGCGTTCGATTGGGACGCTCGACAGGTTCGAGTCCGGCGATGCCGGTACCGGCCAGGATTTGATAAGCCTTCATGTTTACTTCCTTGACGTAGGTAACGTGATCGATTCAAAGAACCGGGGTTTGCGGAGCACGAACCATTGCTACGGGTCAGTCTGCGTAGGCGGCCCGGCGCAGCGCGGTCGGAAAATCCCCGCTCATTCCGGCGACCGCGGTGTTCGTCAGCGCGACGACGCTCAGGCCTTCAGCGGGATCGACCCAGAAGTTCGTGCCATAGACCCCGGCCCAGTTCCAACTACCGGCCCGCAGTGGCAATTTCGCCGCCAGCGGATCTTTGAGTACCGCCACTCCGAGCCCCCAGCCAAACCCCGGGCCTGCTGCGGCGACCGGCAGATCACCGATGGCGTTGCGGGTTATGGCCGCCACCGTGTCGGGGTGAATGATCCCGGCACCGCCCGTGCGGATCGCTTCGACGAATCGCAGATAATCCCTGGCGGTACCGACCATGCCGACGCCGCCCGAGGGGAAGGCGCTGCTGTCGAAGGCGCGGGCGGGCGAATAAACAATCGCGCTCGGGCCGAAGGGCAGTGAAAAGGGATCGGTCATGCGTCCAGGGTGAGGCGATGCATCGCCGTAAGGCGTGGCCAGAACGGTGTTGGGTTCAGCGACGAATGTGAGGCTGGAAAGGCCCAGAGGGTCGGTCACGAGGGTGCGTACCGCCTCGGGCAATGTCAGGCCGGTCACCCGCGCGATGACCGCGCCGAGCACATCGATGGCCACCGAGTAGTGCCAACCGGTGCCCGGCTCGAAAAGCAGCGGTGCCGAGGCGATGCGTCGCAGATTCTCATCCAGGGTCAGGCCGGACGCATCCAGCCCATCGGAGACGCCGAGCCGATGGTAAGCACCATCAGGCGCCTCAAGAAAACCGTAGGACAGACCCGCCGTATGGGTCAGCAGATGGCGCACGGTGATGACCGGTTCGCGGCCGTCCGCGAGCTTCGGACGAAAGTCCGGGAGCCAGCGGGTCAGCGGATCTTCCAGACCGAGTTGGCCCCGGTCGATCAGCGCCAGCGCCGTCACGCCCACGATGGGTTTGGTCATCGAGGCCAAACGACAGACTTCGTCTTCGTTCATGGGACGTCGGCTTTCCCGATCGGCAAAACCCGCTGCACGCTGGTAGACGATGTCGCCGTTTTTCGCGGCAATGACGGTCGCGCCGACAATCTGGCCGCTGTTCACTGCGTTGAAGATCACCTCGTCCAGCGCCTTGGCCCGACTCCATGTCGGGGCTGCCGCCAAGGCATTGGAGAGGGGACCGGCGAGCGCTACGCCCAGCCCGCCTACCGATGCGGTGACGAGCAGTTGGCGCCGGGAAAATTCTTTGGTGTCTGCCGCGTTTTGAAGCGTTGTGGACTCCATCACTGATTCCTGTCTCAAGCATGGTGACGACTTGGGCCACACTCTATATCTTCACTCCAGGGGTGATAATCCAGCGAACTGGTGATTCAGTTTTTAATGAGAGTGAGAAATAAAAATGCTTGATCGCATTACCGGAATGCAGATTTTTTCGCATGCCGCCCATCTGGGCAGCCTCTCGGCCAGCGCTCGGCAGATGGGGGTGTCGCCAGCGATGGCGACAAAACATGTGGATGCACTGGAGGTGCGATTGGGGGTGCGCCTGTTTCATCGAAGCACGCGCAAGCTCACGCTGACGGAAGCGGGTCAGCAATACCTGGACGCGTGCAGCCGGTTACTGCCGGACCTGGAGGATGTGGAAGCCATGATCGCCTCACAGCGTGTGGAGGCGAGCGGGTTGCTTCGGCTCAATACACCGCTGTCTTTCGGTGTGCGCTTCGTCGCGCCGTTACTGCCGGCATTCAATCGCAAGCACCCGGGCGTCACCGTTGATCTGGGGTTGAATGATCGCGTGGTGGATCTGATGGAGGAGGGATGGGACCTGACGATTCGGGTGGGACCGTTGAAAGACAGTCGTCTGGTATCGCGCAAACTGGCCGACAGCGCGATGGTCGTCTGTGCCGCGCCGGACTACTGGAATCGGCATGGACGTCCCGACCGCTGGGCTGATTTGCACACGCATAATTGCCTGAGTTTTTCCTTGTCGAGCCTGTCGCGTCCTGACGAGTGGCGATTCGGCAAAGACGCCGACAAGCGTGTGGCGGTAAAAGGCAGCTTGCGCACCAACAACGGCGATGCGCTGGTAGCGGCGGCCGCCG